>CAXBPM010000017.1:0-18467 GCA_963977345.1 uncultured Roseivirga sp. | reverse complement strand
ATCGTAACAATAGCAAAGTAACGGGGTCGAAAAAATTCGCCTATTATGGTTTGCCAAACGAACCAGGTGAGTATAACATGGAAGACTATTTCAGTTGGGTGTACTTCAACCCAAAAACAGCAAAATATGATACGCTTAAATCTGAAGTGAAGTTCGAGGTGACAGGCGAAAGCAAAAAGAACATCTCAATTTCTTCAGTCGATTTAGGTTCGTTTTATGATTCAATTGAAGATCAATCGAATAATTTGGAAAGTTTGACCGAAGATAAGACTATGCAAGTCCTTGCCAATATTTTAATATTGGCTATGTTCGCAGGCGCTGGTTTCATCTACTTTAAAAAATAAATGGGCAATACTTTCGGTAATCTTTTCAGAATCCATACCTACGGTGAATCTCACGGAAAGGCTTTGGGCGTAATCATTGATGGCTGCCCAGCGGGTTTGCTTATCGATGAAGCATTTATTCAATCAGAATTAGACAGGAGAAAACCAGGTCAGTCTAAAATCACTACACAACGCAAGGAAGCAGACGAGTTTGAAATCGTTTCAGGTGTTTTTGAAGGAAAATCTACTGGAACACCGATCAGCATTATCATCAGAAATCAAGATCAGAAGAGTAAGGACTACTCTCATATAGCAGATAAATTTCGCCCATCGCATGCCGATTATACTTTTCAGACAAAGTATGGCATTCGTGATTATAGAGGTGGAGGCAGAAGCTCGGCCAGAGAAACCGTTGCCCGTGTTGCAGCTGGCGCCATAGCCAAACTTTTTCTCAGACACCACAACATCTCGTTTCATGCCTATGTATCTCAAGTGGGTAGTTTGAAACTGGATAAAGACTATACTCAGCTCGATCTCACAAAAATCGAAGACAACATTCTTCGTTGCCCCGATCCAGAAATGGCGGAAAAAATGATTGAGTTAATTGACCAAACACGTAAAAACCGCGATACCATTGGTGGAATTGTTACTGGAGTTATTCTGGGCGTTCCTGCCGGTTTGGGCGAACCTGTCTTTGATAAGCTTCATGCCGAAATTGGCAAAGCCATGCTCTCTATTAATGCTGTAAAAGGCTTTGAATATGGGAGTGGTTTTGAAGGAATAAAATTGAACGGTTCGGAACATAACGATGCGTTCTATATGGATAATAACACAGTGAAAACCAGAACTAACTACTCTGGGGGCATACAGGGAGGTATATCGAACGGACAGGATATTTACTTCAATGTAGCCTTTAAACCAGTCGCCACAATCATGACCGATCAAGAAAGCATTAACGAAGCTGGAGAAACGGTTACGGTTGAAGGTAAAGGTCGTCACGACCCTTGTGTGGTGTCACGTGCGGTGCCTATTGTAGAAGCAATGGCCGCTTTGGTAATTGCTGATTATTTGCTAATTAGCGAATCCAACAAAATAAACTAAACAACTATTTCTGACTGCGATGAAGAAAATGCCCCTGCATACCAAGATATTAATAGGCCTTGTTTTAGGCCTTGTTTTCGGAATTTGTAGCATCCAGTTTGGCTGGTCTGCTGAATTCACTGTCAACTACATTAAACCAATAGGAACTATTTTTGTAAAGTCCCTTAAAATGATTGCCGTTCCATTGATTTTGGCATCATTAATTATTGGGGTAGCCAACATTGGTGATATCTCTAAACTTTCGAGAATGGGAGGGAAAACTCTCATGATCTTTTTACTTACTACTGTAATATCTACAACGGTAGGGCTTGTTCTTGTAAATACCTTCCAACCTGGAAAGCAACTTCCTCAAGAAACAAGAGAAAATCTAATGAGTCTTTACAATTCAACTGCGGCAGATAAAGCTGACGTTGCTGCGGGGATTAAAAGTGGAACACCACTTCAGCCTTTGATTGATATTGTACCTGAGAATATTGTTCAAGCAGCTACAGACAACAGTGCAATGCTACAAGTGGTGTTTTTCGCCATAATTGTGGGGATTGCCCTTTTACAGATTCCTAAAGAAAAAGGGAAGTATGTGGTTGGTTTCTTCGATGGGCTAAATGATGTCGTGATTAAGCTAGTCGAATACATTATGGTTATTGCACCATATGGCGTGTTCGCACTGATCGCTTCACTTATAGTAGAGATTGCGGGGGACGACCCACAAAAGGCATTTGAACTACTCACAGCATTGCTTTGGTATTCACTCACAGTTATTGGTGGGCTTTTAATAATGATGACGATTGTTTATCCATTGATGCTCCGATTCTTCTCAAAAATTAAGTATGTCAACTTCTTCAGGGCAATGAGACCTGCAATGCTTTTGGGTTTTAGTACAAGTTCAAGTTCTGCAACTTTACCAGTAACTATGGAAAGGGTAGAGAAGAAGCTTGGGGTTTCTGAAGAGGTGAGCAGTTTTGTATTGCCATTGGGTGCAACCATTAACATGAATGGTACTAGTTTGTATCAAGGAGTTGCAGCAGTTTTTATCGCTCAAGCTTTAGGTCTTGATTTGTCTATTGGCTCTCAGATTATGATTGTGTTAACCGCTACACTTGCTGCCGTTGGCTCTGCTGGCGTTCCTGGTGCTGGAATGGTGATGTTAGTAATCGTTTTGGAATCAGTAGGTATTCCTACCGCTGGAATTGCCTTGATTGTAGCTCCTGATCGAATTTTGGATATGGT
Source organism: uncultured Roseivirga sp. (assembly GCA_963977345.1). GTDB lineage: Bacteria > Bacteroidota > Bacteroidia > Cytophagales > Cyclobacteriaceae > Roseivirga. The sequence goes on along the minus strand of CAXBPM010000017.1, from coordinate 15,816 downwards.
AAGAACCATGGTGAACCTCACGGGTGATGCAGCAGTTACTGTTGTTGTGGCTTCAACCGAAGGAGAATTGACCCATCCAGAAGATATAGAAGGTTAATAAAGCAAAACTATTTTAATGAAAAAGGCCCCACTGCATGTACTGATAATCCTAGGAATGATTATCGGTACATTATGGGGTATTTTAGCTAGCCATTTTGGGTGGGTTCAGTTTACCATAAATTGGATCAAACCTTTCGGTAGTATTTTCATAAACCTGCTCAAGCTTGTTGCAGTGCCTTTGGTAATTGTCACCATAGTTGGTGGCATCACAAGCTTATCCGATACCACTAAATTGACCCGCATCGGGTCGAAGACTTTAGGTTGGTTTGTCGCCATTTCTGTCATCAGTTCTACCATTGGTTTAATATTCGTTTTAGTAGTTGCACCGGGTAAACTGTTGCCTGAGAGTAAACGAGACGAATTAAAGGTACAATACGCTGATGATGTTTCTGTCCGTGTTTCTGCCGCCAATGAGGTGAAGAATAACGGTCCTCTTAGAATTCTAGAAGATCTTGTTCCCGGAAATATATTCTATGCTGCGCAAGACAATAGGAATATGCTCCAGGTAATTTTCTTTTCGGTTCTTTTTGGAATAGGAATAGTATTGAGCCCAAAGGATAAAACGGCTGGACTGAGGAGTTTTTTCTTGGGAGTAAATGAAGCCATGCTCAAAATGGTGCATGTCATAATGAAATTCGCCCCTATTGGTGTAATGGCCTTGATTGCGGGTCTTCTTGTTGACCTAGCAGGAGATAGTCCGAGGGAGGCCATTGATTTACTGAAGGTCTTGGGGGTATTTGCCCTCACTGTGATTGCGGCAATCATATTTCTCATGTTTGTGGTCTATCCTATTATCATTAGTAGGTTCACTAATTTCAAATACTTTGACTTTCTCCGCAAACTACTACCGGCAGAAATATTGGCGTTTTCTACAAGCTCCAGTGCGGCCACTCTTCCTGTTACCCTAGACTGTGCCGAGAGAAATTTAAAGCTCAGTAATGAAGTTTCAGGCTTTGTGTTACCGCTGGGTATTACCATTAATATGCACGGCACTTGTATTCACCAAGCCATATCTGCTGTATTCATTGCGCAAGCATTTGGCCACGACTTGGGGATGACGGAATACTTAATCGTCATTTTTACTTGTGTGCTTTCTTCAATGGGAGCACCAGCCGTTCCGGGCGCAGGCATTGTAATGCTCCTAATTGTTTTAGGCTCTTTAGGGGTAGAGCCCGAAGGCCTGGCGTTAATTCTGGCTATAGATCGTCCGCTCGATATGATTAGAACTATTCCGAATGTAGTTGGGGATGCGGTAGTAGCGGCCATAATCGATAAAAGTGAAAAAGCCCGAGCAATCCCTCCTCCAAACGTGTAGCTGAGAAACTTTTCTTGTACCTTTACGGTTCAAAGGACTAGAGATTTAGAGTATGAGAGCTGTTACTATTTACATGGAAGCCAATCCAAACCCAAATTCAATGAAATTTGTGGTGAATTTTATGCTTTTGCAAGAAGGTGTAAGTTTTGATTATCCAGATATGGAGTCGGCAAAGGATTCTCCTTTGGCCCAAGAATTACTAAATATTCCTTCGGTAGAAAGAGTATTCTACATGAGTAACTTCATTACAGTAACTAAGTCTGAATCGGTGGAATGGCCAGAAATTCAGAACGAGGTTAAAAATGTAATTAAGCCATATTTAGAAAACGAGAAGCCTTTAATTCTTCAGGAGCTGGAGAAAGACCCATTGTTTGATGAAAACGATTCTGAAGTAGTAAAACAAATCAAAGGTATTTTGGACGAATACATCCGCCCAGCAGTAGAACAAGACGGTGGAGCCATTGGTTTTGCTTCTTTTAATGACGGAGTGGTGAAGGTAAACCTTCAAGGCTCTTGCAGTGGCTGCCCAGCCTCAGCGGTTACCTTAAAGTCAGGTATTGAGAACTTACTAAAAAGAATGCTTCCTAACGATGTAAGAGAAGTGGTTGCGGAAGGCGTTTAAAAGAATTAAACATATTGAACTTATATTTAAGGTGATTCGAAAGGATCACCTTTTTATTTGAGCATCACTTAGATTTAGAAACTCTATTGAATGAATAGTATGAAAGCCAACATCAAGAAAATTGCTGTCTTAACCTCAGGGGGCGATGCTCCAGGGATGAATGCCGCTGTTAGGGCAGTTGTAAGGTCTAGTGTCTATTATAACCTCGATGTCTATGGAGTGTATAAAGGCTATGACGGACTCATTAATGGAGATATAGAACAGCTTCAAGTACGCTCAGTATCTAATATATTAAGCCGAGGAGGTACATTTCTACTTTCCGCTAGAAGCGATGAATTCAGGACAAAAGAGGGAAGGGCCAAGGCTTATGAAAATTTCAAAGCGAATGACCTAGATGCTTTAGTGGTCATTGGTGGTGACGGTTCGTTCACTGGTGCCGATGTGTTTAGTCAAGAGTATGATGTACCGGTTTTAGGAATTCCAGGTACTATTGATAATGATTTGGCAGGAACGGACTTTACTATTGGGTATGATACCGCATGCAATACTGCTACCGAAGCCATTGATAAAATAAGAGATACAGCCTCTTCTCACGAAAGACTTTTCTTCGTAGAAGTAATGGGGCGAGATGCTGGCTTTATAGCTGTGAACTCTGGAATAAGTGGAGGAGCCGTTGCCATGCTATTGCCAGAGCACAATTGGGGAATCGATGATTTGATCCGAAGACTCCAAAGAGGAGCGTCTAACCAAAAGGCTTCTAATATTGTAATTGTGGCAGAAGGCTGTAAGCTAGGATCTGCTTATGAAATAGCTGCCAAAGTAAAAGCTCAGCTAGATTACTTTGATATTCGAGTTACCGTTTTAGGGCATTTACAGCGAGGTGGATCTCCTACCACTTCCGATAGGGTGTTGGCCAGTCGTCTAGGTGTGGCTGCTGTTGAGGGCTTGCTAAATGGCGAATCAAATGTTATGGTTGGCGTGGTAAATAGCAGTGTGGTATACACCCCCATCAATGAGGCGGTTAAAACCATTAAGAAAATTGATGCAGATGAATTTAGAATCGCTAAAATTCTATCGATCTAATTAAAGACAGCCAATCTTATCTAAGTTGAGTTTTGAATTGAGCCAGCCTGCAGGGGAGCTCCCCGAAGTATTCAACAGAAGGTATTAAAAACAAAAAAGCCCAGCATATGCTGAGCTTTTTGAAGTAGTCCGTAGGGGAATCGAACCCCTGTTGCTGAGATGAAAACCCAGTGTCCTAACCCCTAGACGAACGGACCCTTAATAGTGCAGAGGAGGAGGGATTCGAACCCCCGGTACCTCGCGGTACAACGGTTTTCAAGACCGCCGCATTCGACCACTCTGCCACTCCTCTGTGTGTGATCTCCCGTTTGGGACTGCAAATATAGTGGTAATTTTATTTTTGCAAATAGCCAAGGCGAAATTATTTATCATTTGCTTCACGAATTTCCATTTTCGCCTTGTCAATAGCCGCATTCATCTCGAAACCTACCAGTAGAATTAGGGAAATTATGAACAGCCAGAGCATTAAAACGAGCAATGCTCCAATGGACCCATAAAGCTTATTATAGTTCCCAAAATTGTTGACGTAATAAGAGAAGCCAAATGAAGAAACGATAATGGCCAATGTTGAAAATACTGACCCTATACTCAGGAAATGCCATTTTTCGTGGATAGCTGGAGCTAAATAGTATATGGACGAAATAGCAATTTGAAAGATAATGTAGAGGAAAACGAACCTCAAAATAAAGACCAAATCCACCGAAATGTTGTCATTTATAATGGACCTTATCTCCGAGTCGCGGATCATTTGTTGCCCTACAATTAAGAGTGCAATGGAGATGATAAAAGATAGCGCCAAAATGAAAATTAATATGGTAGCGATGAACCTTACGGAGAAAAAGCCCCTAGTTTCATTGGTTTTATAGCATGCATTGAAGGCACTCATCAACGAGGCCATGCCATTTGTAGATAAAATCAGCGTAAGAATAAAACCAATGGAGAGAAGTCCGCCACGCTGCTTACCAATAATGTCATGGATTGTAGTCTCTGCTGCGTTGTATAAATTTGAAGGCAGAATGTCTTTCAAAAATCCGATAATCTCATTGTTGGTGAGTTCGGGAAAGAAGGTTTGTATATATGGTGTTAAGGTAAAAAGGAAAATGATCGCTGGAAAAATGGCCATCGTGAAACTAAAGGCTACCCCATTGGCACGATCTAGAATTTCGTCATTTGACATCTTCCTAATAAAAATCAGGATAGCGTCATAAAGACCAATTTTATCTTTCCCTAATTTGATCTTCTGGAGAAAGGCGACCAGTTTCAGGTAGTACTTGTTTTCAAACACAAACTTAAGAATCCTATTTTTCATCGAAATAGGGTTCTAATACCTGAACTAATTCTTTTGGTGCCTTGGTAAGCTTATTGGATTCCATATTTATGAAAACCAACGAAGTCATGCCCTCATTAATAAGGTCATTCTGTTCGTTTCTTATTTCGTAATTGAAACGCATTCTTACTTTGGGTATTTCCGGTATTGTGACTTGAATCGTGAGCAACTGATCATATTTGGCCGGATTATGATACTTGCTATAGTTTTCGTGAACAGGCATCATGATCCCCGCTTTTTCCAATTCTCCATAGCTGAAGCCAATCTGTTTCAATGCCTCAACTCTTGCTACCTCGTAATACATAGCATAGTTACCATAATAGACATAAGCCATTTGGTCGGTTTCGGCATATCTTACCCTGATTTGGGTGGAAGCAGTGTACATTATCTGAATATTCTTCTTTCGTTCAGTGCTCTTTGGAATAAGGCTGCATTCTTATTGTGCTGTACCAATGTTTTTGCAAACCTATGATACCCAGAAAAATCTTCTTTGGCACACATATAAATATAATCATGCTTTTCGTAATTCAGCACTGCATCTATGGAAGAGATGGTTGGTAAGTTGATTGGCCCTGGAGGTAAGCCTCTATTTAAATAGGTGTTATATGGGCTTTGAACTCTCTTGTGCTCATTCAGCACTCTTTGAATAGTGAAATCGCCTAAGGCATAGACCAGTGTTGGGTCGGCCTGAAGCGCAATATTTCTTTCTAGGCGGTTGAGGTAAAGCCCCGCAATTGTTGGTCGCTCGTCATTTTTAATACTTTCGGCCTGAACAATAGAAGCTAGAACTGACACTTGAACGGGAGTTAAATTCAGAACCTTTGCCTTTGCAATGCGATCGGCTGTCCAGAACTTCTTATGTTCTTCTGCCATTTTGGAGAATAACTCCTCAGGCTTTATTGTCCAATACACCTCATAAGTATTGGGCAAAAATAATGTCATTACATTTTCTGAATTAACCCCATAGTCTGCTAAAAAAGCATCATCATTTAAAAGCGCTTCAAATGCCTCAGGTTCAATACCCGTATTATCTGTGATTTTCTCAGCCAACTCCGATTTCAACCTTACATTATTAAAAGTAATTCTGACAGGGGTTTGGTCGCCAGCCCTGAGCATTCTTACCGTTTCAATATTGGACATGCCTGTCTTTAGATAATATACGCCAGGTTTTACTGCCTCCTGATAGCCTAAGGCTTTCGAAACAAAGCTGAAGGAGATTACATCGTTGATGACTTGAGCGTCATAAAACTTGTTGCGCACCTCATCAAAACCTTCACCATAGTGAATGGTAACGATTGTGTTTTCTCGCTCAATTAGAATATTGGCGCCATAAAACACTTGGTAGAAGTAAAAACTAAAGGAGGTGAGCATTACTGAAAACACCACCATGGCTAATAGGAAAATCTTTCTTTTCTTCATTGGGTTACAAAAATAGGGTTTTTGTCATAACTTCGATTCGTTAAATGAATACTAATGCAAGCCGAGTTAATAAGAGTTTATCCTGAAAACCCTGAACAGGAAAAAATCGATTACATAGTGTCGGTTTTGAGAGACGGTGGGGTGATCATTTATCCGACCGATACGGTGTATGGTATCGGCTGTGATTTCTCGAATACCAAAGCCGTAGAGCGAGTTTGTAAAATCAAAAACGTAAAACCACAGAATCTATCGTTCATCTGTTACGACTTGAGTGAAATTTCTGAATACGTAAAGCAACTCAGTACTCCTGTTTTCAAAGTAATGAAAAAGGTGCTTCCGGGCCCTTACACGTTCATCTTGAACTCAAATAGCAGCGTACCCAAAATTCTGAACGCTAAAAAGAAAACGGTGGGTATTAGAGTGCCGAACAATAGTATTCCGCGCCTCCTAGTGAAAGAATTAGGTCGGCCAATCATTACTTCTTCAATTCAAGGAGAAGATGATGTAATTGAATACTCAACCGATCCGAGCCTGATTTTCGAGAAGTATGAAAACTTAGTAGATATTGTAATTGATGGAGGCTATGGAGGTAACGTACCTTCTACCGTTATTGATTGCTCTAACGACCAGTTCGAAATAGTGAGACAAGGCTTGGGAAGTATTGACGATTTATTTTAGATGCAGAGAATTCTAATCGAGCCACATTATTTACCGTCTATTGCATACTTCTCTGCCATTTATAATGCAGAGGAAATTATCATCGCGAGCAATGGAAGGTTTGAAAAGAGGACCTATTTAAATCGAAGCACCATTTTAACTGCCAATGGCCCGCTCGACTTATCGGTGCCAGTGTTTGGAGCAAATAAAAGAATCCCAATTCAAGAGGTTAAAATAGATTGCCATGAAAAATGGATGAACAATCATTGGCGTGCCATTCAGTCTGCTTATGGTAAATCCCCCTTTTTCGATTTCTATTCAGAGGAATTCAAAGCTATTCTGTATGCTGAGTCAAGCCATTTATTCAACCTCAACAAGTCGTTACTGACAATGTGTCTCAAGTTTCTGCAAATTGACACGCCTGTGTTTTGGGAAGAAAACCTTGATGAAAAGGCTAAACCCGATTTAAGAGATATGAGGGGTGATATTCATCCAAGAAAGCCTATTTCGGAACTGTTTTGGTTCAACCCTAAACCTTATCAACAAATATTTGGCAGTAACTTTGTTTCTAACCTTAATATCTTAGACCTTTTGTTTTGTACAGGGCCAGAAGCCATAGAGGTTTTAAAAAGGTCAATTGTTACATTAGAGAACAAATAGTGATTTGATTACGTTTTGTGGTAGATCATTACTAGAAAATACTATATTGATCTATCCTATAATTATTAGAACAAGCCATTCAGAAAGGAATAAATGGAAGCTAAATTTTCGAATAGAGTAAAAGAAGTTATTTCGCTGAGCCGTGAGGAGGCGCTCCGTTTAGGCCACGATTACATAGGCACAGAGCACCTTCTGTTAGGTATGATCAGAGAAGGAGAAGGAATTGCAGTAAGTATCTTGAAAAAGTTAGGTACTTCGCTGGAAGAATTACGCGAGTCAGTGGAGCGTGCTACCAAAGGTACAGCCAATCATAATGTCAAGAATTTGGCAAATATCCCCCTTACCCGTCAGTCAGAAAAAGTGCTTAAGATCACTTATCTAGAAGCAAAAATCTTTAAGAGCCAATTGATTGGCACTGAGCATTTGTTGTTGTCTATTTTAAGAGACGAAGACAATATTGCCACTCAGATCTTAGAGAAATTTGATGTGAACTACGAGGTGGTCAAGGAAATGCTTGAATACCAGACAGACAGTGATACGCCATTAGCTTCATCTGACACGGACGATTCTGATGATGATTCTTCAAAAATGTTTGGAGGGGGAGCAGGAAGTTCACCAGAGAAGCCAGGGCAAAAAGGAACCGAGAAATCTCGCACACCAGTGCTCGATAACTTCGGCCGTGACCTGACCAAATATGCGGAAGAAGATAAACTTGATCCTATTGTTGGTAGAGAGAAAGAAATTGAGCGAGTAGCTCAAATTTTAAGTAGAAGAAAAAAGAACAATCCAATTCTTATTGGAGAGCCGGGTGTTGGTAAATCTGCCATTGCCGAAGGTTTGGCTTTAAGGATTATTCAGAAGAAGGTGTCGAGAATACTATTCAATAAAAGAGTAGTAACGCTTGATTTGGCATCTCTTGTGGCTGGAACCAAATACAGAGGTCAGTTTGAAGAACGAATGAAAGCCGTGATGAACGAGCTTGAAAAGTCGCCTGAAGTGATTTTATTTATTGATGAGCTGCATACGATTGTTGGAGCAGGCGGAGCTTCAGGCTCATTGGATGCTTCCAACATGTTCAAACCGGCTTTAGCCCGTGGCGAAATTCAATGCATCGGGGCGACAACTTTAGATGAGTACCGTCAGTACATTGAGAAAGATGGCGCTTTGGCCAGACGTTTTCAGCAGGTAATGGTAGACCCTACTACGGTAGAGGAAACCATTATGATTCTAGATAACATCAAAGAAAAGTATGAGGAGCATCACCATGTGAATTATACGCCAGCGGCCATTAAAGCCTGTGTTGCGCTTTCTGATCGTTACATTTCTGATCGTTTTCTGCCAGATAAGGCCATAGACGTTTTGGATGAAGCGGGTGCGAGAGTACACATCAATAATATTCACGTGCCAGACGATATCGTTACTTTGGAAGCGGCCATCGAGGACATTAAGAAAGAGAAGAACCGAGTAGTTAAAAGTCAGAAGTACGAAGAGGCTGCTCAGTTAAGAGATAAAGAAAAGAAACTCATTGATCAGCTTGATAGAGCCAAGGCCAAATGGGAAGACGAAAGTAAAGCGAAACGCTATACTGTTGATGAAGAAAACGTAGCCGAAGTTATCGCAATGATGACAGGAATTCCTACAAAACGTATTGCTCAAAAAGAGCAGTCGAAATTGGTAGGAATGGGTGAACAACTGAAGCAACGAGTGATTGGTCAGGATGAGGCAATTGCCAAATTGACCAAAGCGATTCAGCGTACTAGAGTTGGACTGAAAGATCCAGGGAAGCCAATCGGATCATTTGTATTCTTAGGCCCAACGGGTGTTGGTAAAACAGAATTGGCGAAAGAGCTTTCTACCTATTTATTCGACAAAGAGGATTCTTTGGTAAGAATAGACATGAGTGAGTACATGGAGAAATTCTCTGTATCTCGTTTGGTAGGAGCGCCTCCGGGCTATGTGGGTTACGAAGAAGGTGGGCAGCTTACTGAAAAAGTGAGAAGAAAACCTTACTCTGTAGTGTTGCTAGATGAAATCGAAAAAGCACACCCAGACGTTTTCAATATTCTATTGCAGGTATTGGATGACGGTATTCTTACTGATGGCTTAGGACGAAGAGTGGATTTCAGAAACACCATCATTATTATGACTTCGAATATTGGAGTGCGTGATTTGAAGGATTTCGGTTCAGGAATTGGTTTCAGTACGCAGACAAGAAAGGAGAATGAAGATTCAGTGATGAAGGACACGATCCAACGTGCATTGAAAAAGACTTTCAGCCCTGAGTTTTTAAACCGTTTGGATGATGTGATCATTTTCAATTCTTTGGGAAGAGAAGATATTCACAAAATCATCGACATTACGCTGGCTAAGTTGTTCGCTCGTGTTGAAGAGATGGGCTACAAAATTGACTTGACTGAAAAAGCCAAAGACTTCTTGGCCGATAAAGGTTTTGATCCTCAGTTTGGCGCCAGACCTTTGAACAGAGCAATTCAGAAATATTTGGAAGACCAAATTGCTGAGGAAATTCTGAAAGGAAGCGTGAATGAAGGCGATACCCTTATTGCTGATTACAGTGGAGAAGGTGATGCTTTGACGTTAAAAGCAAAGAAGAAAAGAGCAAGTAAAAAGAAGGAAGAAGGCCCTAAAGAATAATAGGTACTCAACTCTACAGATATCAAAACCCCGGCCTTTGGCTGGGGTTTTCTTTTATACGCTGGGCTAAAAATAGAAAAGGAGTCCCGTATGAACTCCTTATTCAACCAAAACATATTTGTATAAAATCATCTGTCCACGAAGGGACTTGAGAACTTCACATCTGTAACGAACTCTTGATCGGTTAGCGTATTTAAAAAGGCAACAATTGCATCAATTTCTTGATTATTTAAATTCATGCGAATAGGCCGCCCGTTTCTTTCCGCAAGCCTATTGTCTAAGTTGGGATGATCCTGAATTCCGTTATTATAAAACTCTATTACTTGCCTTAAAGAAGTGAATCGCCCATCGTGCATATAGGGTGCTGTGAGGCTTATATTACGTAAGGAGCTCACTTTGAATTTTCCTAAATCTTGGTTTCTACCAGTAATTCCTCCCGTGCCAGCATCTGTGGTAAAGGCATCTAGTCCATTGTTTCTGGCCTGATCTCCCGAAAAGGAAACCGTTTCATGGCAATTGCTACACTCAGTTCTGCCACTAAAGAAAAGCCTTTTGCCTTGGTTCTCGATTTGTGAAAAATTAGGGAAGTTATCATTGCCAATATTATTCACTTGAGATGCACCCGCATCGAATTTTGCTTGGTATGAAACCATACTTCTCACAAACTGGCTTAATGATTTTGAGATACGATCTTCCGTTACCTCGGCTGAACCAAAGGCTGCTTGGAATAGTGGAGTATAATAATCCAAGGCCTGTAATTTGTCGACTAGTTCTGACAATGAAAGGCCCATTTCTACCTCATCCTGAATTGGCAACAATACTTGTTCTTCTAGGCTTCGTGCACGTTCGTCCCAAAAGAACCTGCCGTTATCATAATACCGAGCATTGGCCAAAGCCATTGAGTTTCTCCCTGTATTGCCTCCCAAAAATCCTTTGCTTAATCTGATGGGATCTGCGAAACCCTTGGCTTGAATATGGCACGAGGCACAAGCAGTTGTGTTATTGGCCGAAAGATTTTTGTCGTAGAAAAGCACTCTTCCCAAAGTAGCTCCTCTATTGGTGATGAGGTTATTGTTTGGCGTGTTGTCAATGCTTTCTAAGGCATTACTTCTAAAATGGGAAGGTAAATCTGGGTTGGCATAATTATATGAAACATCAGGCAAATCGAGGATGCTCGAAAAATCAGATTTCATATGGTTTTCAAACTCGGTTTCCCCCTCAATAGTAGAGTTTGAGCATGACTGATACATTAGCCCCATAAGGGCGCTAAATAAAAGTAACTTTTTCATGTGTTTGTTCTGTTAGATATTGAATATCAGTAACAGATTGTCGAGTGGGTAGATGACAATCGGTATATATTTACCGACCCCCTCGTGGAGGTGGTTTATTACCCTCTGGGCCGCCTTGTGGGGGTGGTCTCACGCCTTGAGGTCCGTTTCCGCTTGGTTCTTTGCGGAGTACTTCTGATATAATTTTATCAAAAGTTTGTTGCTGCTCTGGTGTACATATTGCCCTAATTGAAGCAAAATGTTCAAAGGTTGAAATTTCAATTCTGGATTGGATGTCTCCCATCTTGCCAGATAGTACTTTTGCTTTTTGATCTGAATCTTCTGTATTCAAAAGACCATGAAGCTGTCTCCTGGTCTCATTAAAATCTCTTTGATATTGGTCAATTCGTTTAAAGTGGTCTTTCTTAATAATTTCTAACTGATCGATTTGCTCGGGTGAAAGGTTTAAGCTCTCTTCTAAAAATCTACCCTTGGCCTCAGGGCCTTTATTTACTCGGTTATTCTCGACTCGGCCGAGCCACAAGAAAACCAAGAGGCCAGCATTGAACATTACTAGCACTATAACTGCACCACCTAAAAGTTTATTGCGTCTGATAAAATCCATCTCAGTATTCGTTTAGGTAATCGTAAACATTCGGGCTTGAAAAGTATTCCTCAGAAAACTCATCAAGGGCAGAGGTCGCTGTTGAGCTGGTGTCTTGACTATTCGTGAGAAAAACCAAACTAGTAAGGTTGAAAACAAAGAAAACAGCTAACATGGCCAAACTCAATTTTAGGTTGGCCAGAATAGAGAATCGTCCGTAAGAGGGAGCAATCTCATTTTCCATTTTCGCTTGTAAACGGGTATAGAAAAATGGCTTCACTTCAGCCGACTCAATACCTTCAATGCTATTGAGGGCTTGATTGATTTTGTTCTCTATGTTGTTCTCGTTTTTCATGTTCTTTCTATTCGATGCTGTTCTTCAAAAATACTTGCGCTAATCCTTAAAGTTTTTTTCATAGTAGCCTTTTAAAGTCTTTTGCAAATTCTTTCTGGCCCTAAACATGAGTGATTCCACCGAAGAAACACTCGTTTCCATAATTTCGGAAATTTGCTGATAGGCTAGGCCTTCAATTTTATGTAAGGTAAAAGCCACCTTTTGAGTTTCTGGTAATTGACCGATGGCCTGAAAAAGCGCTTCCGCATTTTCCTTTTGTTCCATTTCAATACCAGGGTGTATAAAATGCGCTTGCTTTAGGCTGTCACTTTTTTCATCATTTCCTGCCAAAGATTGAAGAAAGGCAAAACGCTTTTGACGTTTGTTTTTTCTGATCAGCTCTAATGATTTTGTGGTGGCGATTCGGTAGAGCCAAGTCGATAGTTTAGATTCTCCACGAAAAGCACTAATGGAACGGTGCACCTCAATAAATACATCTTGCGCAGTTTCTTCTGCATCCGACTCGTTTTGCAGCATACCAAGACAGGTATTGTACACCCGATTTTGGTAAGTTTCCACCAAGTCGCGGAAGGCACTTTCTGAGCCTTCTTTCAATGCTGATATGAGTTGGTTTTCTGACAAGTAATGGTTGATATGATAAGGTTTAGGTAGACGATTATGCTACCTAAACCCTTGTAAAAACTAAGCTACTGATTTTTAATTTCTTCTAGGTCCATTTTCTTTAGGTCCTTTTTGCTGATGTTGGTTAAAGAACACCAACTGCTCTTCTGTTAGAATACTTTTTATTTTCTGCTGACCAGCTACTTTCAACTTAGACAAGTCAGTTTTCAAATCACCAATTTCTTCGATCACCTTGTTTACAGCTTTCTCATCATATTTTTCAGCTGAGGTAAGTGTATTGAGTCGAGCTTCTTTTTCCGCTACCAGATTTTCAATGGGTTGCGCTTTCTTTATTTCTTGTAAGTGAAATTCTTTCAGCTGACTTTCTTGTGCGTCAGTCAGGTTTGGGATTTTTGGCCCTCTGCGTTCTGGGCCCATCTGTTCTGGCTTCTGCCCTTTATTCATCTCCATTGGATGATCTGATGGAGGTTTTTGATCTCCTCTAAATCCTTGTGCATTTACATTTAAACTAGACGCTAATAATATTGCAAGCCCTAGTGTTCCTAACCATTTCATTTTTGACTTTTTCATAATTTTTGACTTTTAAATTCTCATTCGTTTGAAAGCTTAGATGTAGGCTTTGATAATTTACTTGCGGTAGGTAGGTGTTAAGGATTGTTAAAAAACAAGGGGTGTAGAAGTGACTTTTCCCTAGAATGACTGTCTTAGATAAAATGATCCATAACAGGGTTTGGAGTATTTTTTAAGAGAAAATATTCTTACAATCAATCATTTTTTATTTGAACATTGCAGGCATTTACTATCTTAAAGAGATATGAGGGAAATACAGAAAATTGAGCTGAGGCAACTTGAAATCAGTGACTTCAAAAACTTAACAGAATCTATGAAAGCGGCCTATGAAAATTGGTCAGGCGGATGGTGGGACGAGCACCATATCCAGAAGCTCATAGATATTTTCCCTGAAGGTCAGTTGGTGATTGTGGCTGACGATGAAATAGCAGGTTGTGCGCTGAGTTTAATTGTAGACTACGATAAATTCGGTGACAACCACACGTATGCAAAAATAACAGGCAATTATTCTTTCTCTACCCACGACCCAAATGGCGATGTGATTTACGGTATTGAGGTATTTATTAAGCCGGGCTTTAGAGGTTTGCGCTTAGGCCGAAGACTTTATGACGCCCGTAAAGAACTCTGCGAAAACTTGAACCTAGAAGCGGTTGTTTTCGGTGGACGAATTCCGAGTTATCATAAATACTCAAATGAGCTTACCCCAAGACAATATATAGATCAAGTGAAGCTTAAGCAGCTTTACGACCCAACCCTTACCTTTCAGTTGAGTAATGATTTCCACGTCAACAAGGTGATCAAAGGCTATATGCCTGGTGATGAAGAATCAGAGGATTACGCAGTACTTTTAGAGTGGAACAACATTTATTATGTTGAACAGGAGCCTCAACTCAGCGATCAAAAGAAAGTAGTTCGTTTAGGACTAATTCAGTGGCAAATGCGGCCATACAATGGAATCGATGAGCTTTTTGAGCAGATTGAGTTCTTTGTCGATGCCGTTTCTGGTTACAAAAGTGACTTCGCTTTGTTTCCCGAATTCTTCAACGCGCCTTTAATGGCCAAGTACAATCACCTTTCTGAGGCCGAAGCCATTCGTAAGTTGGCAGAGTTTACCGAAGAAATTAGAGAGCGCTTTTCCAAACTGGCCATTAGCTATAATGTGAACATCATTACAGGCAGTATGCCTAAAATGGATGGCCCTAAGCTATATAATGTGGGCTTTTTGTGCCGAAGAGATGGTACTTTTGAAGAGTATACAAAAATGCACGTTACCCCAGACGAGGCCAAATATTGGGGCTTGACGGGTGGAGATACTGTTAAGGTTTATGAAACAGATTGTGGTCCAATTGGCGTGTTGATTTGTTACGATGTGGAATTCCCCGAGCTACCAAGAATTTTGGCCAATGATGGCATGAATATTCTGTTCGTTCCGTTCCTTACTGATACTCAAAATGGTTACTCTCGTGTGCGTTATTGCGCTAGAGCAAGGGCAATCGAAAACGAATGCTACGTAGCCATTGCTGGTTCGGTGGGTAACCTTCCGAAGGTAGAAAATATGGACATTCAGTTTGCCCAGTCAGTTGTGTTTACACCATGTGATTTTGCTTTTCCAACCACAGGAATTAAGGCTGAAGCCACTGCCAACACTGAAATGATTTTGGTGGCCGATGTAGACTTAGACTTGCTTTGGACATTGCACAACAAAGGTGCGGTGCGCAATTTGAAAGACAGAAGAACGGACGTTTATGATATTCAACTGAAAAAGAAATAAGTATTGAGAGCGCCATTAGTAATCGGGGGCAAGCAAATATTGCCAGGTCAAGAGACTAAAATCAACATTAATATTGCGCGACTTCCTTCGCATTCGCCAATTGATTTACACATCACTGTAGCCCGTTCAGAAATTGACGGGCCTACTTTGCTCCTCAGTGGAGGTATGCATGGTGATGAAATCAATGGTACCGAAATTGTCCGCAGAATTATTGAGAAAGACCAGCACATACCACGGGTGGGAACTGTCATTTGTATCCCCATCATTAATATGTTTGGCTTTATTCATTTTAGCCGCTATGTGCCCGATGGCAAAGATGTAAATCGATCATTTCCGGGAAACAAGAATGGTTCTTTGGCCGCTAGAGTAGCACACTTTATTACTACGGACATAATTCCTAAAATCGATATGGGTTTGGACTTCCATACTGGAGGAGCAGACCGCACCAACTATCCGCAGATTCGTTGCGCGATGAAGGAACCTAAGAACCAGCAACTTGCTGAAATTTTTCAGCCTTCATTTATCCTAAATAGTCCTTTTAGGCCTAAATCTATGCGCCAAACGGCTGCTAAAATGGGCAAGCAAATTTTGGTGTATGAGGGGGGAGAATCGGCTCGATTTGACGAATTTGCAATTCAACAAGGCATTAACGGTGCTTTGAGAGTGATGAAACATTTGGGAATGCGTGAACGCGCACCGGAAGCACCACATGTGACCAAAATCATCAATAACTCATCGTGGATTAGGGCGAAAACCTCAGGGGTTTTCTTAACCATGGTTCCCTATGGATCCG
>CAXBPM010000016.1:0-19539 GCA_963977345.1 uncultured Roseivirga sp. | reverse complement strand
TCTTGGCTTACCAACTTGGTGATCAATGCTGGCAGAAGTCTTACTTCATTTCTGGACGCAACCACTATGGAGACGGGCAATTCTATGGCGCTTTTGTTATCCGAAATGACATGATTGGATAATCGACTAAAATACCCCCAATGATAGTACAGTTGAATAGCTGTAAACAGAATAAATACGGACCAAAAGATAATTTCTAAACTCACAGGAAATGAAATGATGCCTGAATGAAATAAGAATAAATGATTCCTGCTATTTTTGTGCGATCAAAAATGAGGAATGAAGTTTAATTTAGTTGGAGTAGATAAGCAATCGAAGGCCCGAGCGGGGGAGGTTGTTACAGACCATGGTGTAATTGAAACGCCTATTTTCATGCCTGTAGGTACTGCTGGGTCGGTTAAAGCCGTTCATCAGCGCGAATTGAAGGATGATGTTCAGGCGCAAATCATTTTAGGAAATACTTATCATCTGTATTTAAGGCCGGGCTTAGAAGTAATTGAGGCTGCTGGTGGTTTGCACAAATTCAATGGTTGGGACAAACCTATTTTGACCGATAGTGGTGGTTATCAGGTGTATTCGCTTTCGGGCACCAGAAAAATTAAAGAAGAAGGAGTAACCTTCAAATCTCATATTGACGGTTCTAAACATGTTTTCAGTCCAGAAGCTGTAATGGATATTCAACGCACCATTGGAGCCGATATCATGATGGCTTTTGATGAGTGTACTCCATACCCTTGTGACTACGAATACGCCCGCAAATCCATGGAAATGACACACCGTTGGTTGAAGCGCTGTTGCGATCGATTTGATGAAACGGAAGGCAAATACGGTTATAGCCAAACGCTTTTCCCGATAGTACAGGGCAGTACCTACAAAGATTTAAGAGTGAAGTCCGCTGAAACGATTGCTTCGTATGAGCGAGAGGGAAATGCGATTGGAGGATTGTCTGTGGGTGAACCGGCAGAAATGATGTACGAGCATACCGAGATTGTTTGTGATATTCTACCTAAGGACAAGCCACGCTATTTGATGGGCGTGGGTACGCCTGAAAATATTTTGGAGTGCATTGCCTTGGGCGTGGATATGTTTGATTGCGTAATGCCAACAAGAAATGCACGTAATGGAATGCTGTTTACAAGCGAAGGTATTCTGAATATGCGTAACGAAAAGTGGAAAAATGACCATAGCCCAATTGATCCAAACCTGGGTGGATACAACAGTACATTCTATTCCAAAGCCTATTTAAGGCACTTAATTACTAGCAAGGAAATTTTAGGAGCGCAAATAGCCAGCATTCATAACTTAACTTTTTACTTATGGTTGGTTAAAGAAGCTCGAAAACAGATATTAGCAGGCACGTTTGTTGATTGGAAAAACCAAATGGTCAAAAAAGTGACACAACGCCTCTAAATGAAAATACTGGATAAGTACATATTAACGAAGTTCCTCACGACTTTCCTTTTTGTAGTAGGTATTTTAGTAGCCATTGTGCTCATTCTTACTTTTTCGGAAAGGAATGAAAGTTTCATAAAGAATGACATAGGTACCTGGTTGATTATTAAGTACTTCCTCTATTTTGCGCCATACATCGCCAATTTAATTACGCCTATTACAGTATTTATTGCAGCGGTGTTTGTCACCTCCAAAATGGCCAGTCATACAGAGATTGTGGCGATTTTAGCAGGAGGGGTAAGTTACCCTAGAATGCTAAAACCATTTTTGATGGGGGCGGTGATTATAGCGGTTATCAGTTTTGTTTTTACAGGTTGGATTATTCCAGAAGCCAATAAGTTTAGGGTGAAATTTGAACAACAATACTTTGCCGACAAGCCCTATGTATATACTGGCGAAGATGTCCATTTCAAAGTAAGTCCAACGACCTATGTCTATTTGCGCAGTTATAACAGTTTTAGAAATACAGGAAGAGATTTTACGCTTGAAGAGATTGTAGACAAAGAAATGCTATATAAGATTTCTGCGGCTGAGATCTTATGGGACTCTACTTTAACCTCTTGGACTTTGAGGAACTGGAATTTACGGGAATTTAATGAGGTGGATGAAGATTTTCAATATCAAAATGTTAATGATACACTCATCAAAATAAATATGAGTCCTGACGACTTTTCTAGCCAAAGTGGGTTACAGGAAACCCTTACTATTCCTGAATTATATAGCTACATAGACGATTTAAAGCTGAAAGGAGCTGATAATGTTCCGATCTATCATATCGAAAAATTGACAAGGTTTATGTCTCCGTTTACGGCCATAATTTTGACTTTTATTGGGGTGATTTTATCATCACGAAAGACGAGAGGAGGAGTAGGTTTTCAGATCGCGTTGGGCTTTTTATTGGCTTTTATTTACATACTTTTGTTTATCGCTACAAAGAGCATTGCTGAGGCAGGTTCAATGGATGCGCTGCTTGCAGTTTGGATGCCCAATATTATTTTTGCTATGCTTGGAATCTCTATCTACCGCTTTGTTCCTAAGTAATGGAAGCCTCTTCTAAGGATTTTCTAAAACTCCATTTTATAGTTTTTCTTTGGGGTTTTACTGCGATTCTCGGCAATGAGATGACCATTCCTGCTACTGATGTAGTGATGTATCGCACTGCCTTGGCCAGTATTGTATTGGCGGGCTTTATGTATTTCAAATCGAAGACTTTTCAGGTCAATATTTCCGACTTGAGGCCCTTGATTCTAACAGGTTTTGTAATTGCGATCCATTGGTTTCTGTTTTTCGAATCCGCTCGGGTTTCTAATGTTTCCGTGAGTTTGGCTGGAATGGCCACCACCACTTTTTGGACGAGTCTCATTGAACCATTGGTGAACAAAAGAAAAATTAGGTCATTCGAAGTGATTTTAGGCTTAGTAGTAATCAGTGGGCTTTATGTCATCTTTCGTTTCGAATTCAGTAATGCACTAGGCTTGGGGCTGGCCATGGCTTCAGCATTTATGGCGGCACTATTCTCTGTATTGAATGGTAAATTGACGCATAGGCTTTCTCAGTACACAATTACCCTTTACGAAATGGCCGCGGCTGCCATTGGTATTGCGATCTTCATTCCGTTCTACAAGTATTTCTTTTTGGCTGAAGCTGCAACTTATGCCATCCCAACTACAAGAGACTGGGGCTTACTAGCGATCCTTTCTGTGGTGTGTACTGTTTATGCTTTTTCTGCTTCTGTAGAGCTAATGAAACGGATTACGGCCTATGTGGTGAACCTCACCATCAACCTAGAGCCAGTATATGGTATAATACTAGCCATTATTATTTATGGTGAAAGTGAAGAAATGAGCTCTGGTTTTTATTACGGAACACTAATTATTCTAGCGGCTGTTTTGAGTTACCCCGTTATCAGGAGAAGCCAACGCAGAGCTTTAGAACGAAAGAAGAAACTTGGTTTACAATAAGTTTCTTAATGCCTGTAGCCGTTCTTCTTTAAATTGACTGCCCAAAAGTCAGTAAGTTATTGTCCGGGTCAAGCAAGGCAAACTCCCTTTGCCCCCAAGGCAACGCCTTCAATGCTCCGTTTGGATGAATTTTGATTCTATTGTCAAGCATAGATGCATATAAAGCATCAATGTCGTTGGTGCGAATATATACTTGTCCATAATTTTCCTTTGGGTCAAGTTCCTTAAATTCAAAAAAATGAATTTCTATTTTATCTTTTTGAACCATTAAATACCCGTCATAATCTCCTATTTCCTGAAAATCTAACTGATCTATATAATAGTTTCTTGTGACAGATTTATCACGCATGGGTAATTTTGGATTTATGTTTGTCAGCATAATGTATTTATTATGGGTGTCTTTTTAATATGATTTTCGTTAATGGAAGCATAGCAATAAGCATCATTAATGAGCCTAATGCCATCCAGTTTTCAATTCCTGGGAATACTAAAATTAGGATGTTACCGAAGATAAAAAGCAGTGAAGTCCATTTGGCTGTAATGTTGGCTTTGTAAAGAGATAGGCCCAATAAAACGTTTCCAACAAATACTAAAATGCACAAAGCGAATGAAACTTTTAAAATGTTTGTCATAGCCACACTGCCAATGGGAGCTGAGAGATAAGCTCCTAGTACGCCAATAAAATATACGGCACCAATGATTGATAGTATTGCCCCAATAAAAGAAAGCCAAGGTGTTTTTTTATAGGTAGCATACATTAAGGTCAAGCCCAATGCAATGTAAACTGGCATTGAGGCATACATAAAGTAGTGAGGTAAAAGATAGTATCTAAACACCAAAGCAGGGTCCGTGTTTGCCGTTAGGTATGCAGCACCGTTGGTAGCTTGATATGAAAAGTTGAAGGAAAAAAGCGAAGTGAAACTATCGTAGGAAATACCCCAACCAATAAGTGATAGCAAGGGTGCTAATATTAACGAGATACTACCCAATACCTTGATATAGGTTTTGGCCTTTTGTAAAGAGCTTTGCTGCTTATCCATTTTGAGATTTATTTACGCTACAAAATTGGTGATAAGCTGTTGAAGCACCACTTGATCGAAATCAGTAAATTCAGTATTGGGCTCTTACTCTACTTAAAGTTTCGGGGGCTATTTTCAGATAGGAGGCTATCATTTTTATGGGGAATACCTGTGCTAATAGAGGCTTTGCCTTTTTGATATAATCATATTTCTCACTTGGAGATAGTGAGTTGTCAAAAATATATGTTCTACTCTGTGTCGGGTTTAAGATTTTACCGAATTGTAAAAAGGACTGTGCTTTTGAGCTCAGGAAATGAAAGTTTTCTAAACTCAACTCAATAACTTCAGCTTTGGAAAATGCTTTAACTATTGTTTTAGATGGTGTTTGACCTACGAGGCTTTCATGATTATACATCCATTCGCCTTGAAGGTGCAGGTCAATAATGGTTTCGGAAATATCCTTGTTCTGGTATTGAAAAAACGAACCCGATACTATGTAATAAATAGACTTACAAACCTCAGCCTCTTTCAATATGATGTCATTCTTCTCTAATACTTTTCGGCTCGTGACTTTTTCAAATAACGTTGAATCAAAGTCTGAAAACGATCCTATGTTGTTTAAAATTTCTTGAGTTGTCATTCTTAATAAATCTGTAAGATAATTCGTCCTAAATAGAAATCCTTTGTTAATACTCGAGTACGTAGCGATTAGGTTAACTAACTAATAATCATTCAATCAAATCATCTGGCCTGTTAAAATTATTGAAAAGATCAGAATCACTAGCTGGGATCAAATTAGGCTGTTGCGCTACTATGAATTTAATCATTGCAAGGTGATTGTTCAGTACAGTTTGTTCAAGCTTTGGCAATAGCTGAACAGGCCAATAGGAGGGGAAAGGCTGAATGGCTTGCTTATACTGATAGCAAGTGATAGTACTGGAATCCTTAGAAGCACCAATCAAGTCCTTGACACATGCGGCACTTAGGTTAGGCATATCAACAGCCAAAACAATGAGATCCTCTTTCAGTATTTCTAATGCCGAAAGTATGCCGCCCAAAGGGCCTTTGTCTGGGTATCGATCTTGAATGCAAGCATATTCATCATGAAGCAGATCATATTGCTCAGCATTCACGGATAGATAAATGTCTTCGGTAATTCCTGAAAGATGATCAATGGCCTTTTCCAGCAATGTTTGGCCTTGCCACTGCACAAAGGCTTTATCACTGCCCATACGGGTGCTTTGGCCACCCATGAGGATTAAGCCTTTGATTGATTTCCCCTTCATTAACAGTCGGAAACTAGTCTTTTCTATTGTCCAAAGGAGCAGCTTCCATACCGGCACTTTGTGCAGCCTTCATTAGCTTGTTTACGCCTTTAGACTTTCTGATTTTCACCGCTACCACTTTATATTCTGGGCATTTGGCTTCTGAATCATGTATGTCTGAAGTAATTAAATTCACCATAATCTCAGGGAAATGGAAAGTCGTGCTCATTACACCTGGTTTCACTTCAGTCGTAATACGTGCTTTGATATCCACTTTACCTCGTGCCGAAGTCACGCAGACCATGTCGCCATCGGCAATGCCGTTGTCCGCTGCATCTTTTGCATTGATCAGTAGAACATCTTCCTTCAGGATCTCGCCATTGCCTGTTCTACGGGTCATGGCTCCACAATTGTAGTGCTCTAACTCGCGGTTGGTGGTAATTATGTAAGGATACTCTGCTCCATGCTCTACAATCTCTTCAGATTCCCTCCAATCGAAGTAAGTAAATAAGCCTCTACCTCTTTTGAAGGAATCAATATGAATGATTTCGGTACTCGAACCATCTTCTGGCACTGGCCATTGCTTTCCGTTTTTGGCGAGCGCTTCCCAAGTAATCCCCTTGAAGAAAGGAACGATTTGAGAGATTTCTTGCAGCATCGTATCTGGCGCATAGTCCGCTTGATCGTAACCCATGCGTTGCATTACATCAACAATGATTTGACCATCGGCTTTGGTGCCAAGAATTGGCTCTACTACTTTATTCACGCGTTGTACCCTACGTTCACCATTGGTAAATGTGCCAGATTTCTCAAGGAAAGAAGCGCCCGGTAAAACGACATCTGCCAGCATTGCGGTTTCTGTCATAAAGAGTTCTTGAACGATAAAGAGGTCAAGACTCGTTAATGCCTTTTTGACTTTATTGGTATTAGGGTCGGTTTGAACTACATCTTCACCAATGATCCACATCACCTTCAGGTCTCCAGCAATGGCAGCATCGAACATTTCAGGGATTTTATATCCAATGTGTGACGGAATCTTGTCAGTCTTATAGAAGTCCATATAAAGCCGATTCATTTCAGGTTTGGTCACATCCATATAACCCGCACCTTGATGCGGTTGTGCACCCATATCTGCCGCTCCCTGAACGTTATTCTGTCCACGCAACGGGTTGACACCAACACCTCTTCTCCCTATATTCCCAGTAATCATGGCCAAATCGGCAATTTGCTGCACAGTGAATGTGCCTTGAGAATGTTCGGTAACTCCCAAGCCATGGAATGACATAGCATTTGGAGCAGAGGCATAAGTGATGGCCGCTGCTCGTACCTCTTCGCGATTTACGCCCGTAATGGCCTCCATCGCATTGATGTCCAATTTCTTAATGTTGGCTACGAAGTCATCATAGCCTTCGGTACGGTTTTCAATGAAAGTAAGATCAGCTAAACCTTCATCAATGATGTAATACAGCATCATGTTGAGGAGTGCTACATTGGTTCCGGGCCTGAGTTGAAGGAAGTGATCGGCATATTTTGCCAATTCAATTTCTCTAGGATCAATAACGATGAGCTTAGTGCCTTTCATGGCCGCTTGCTTCATTTTGGCACCCGTTACCGGGTGAGCTGCGGTTGGATTAGCTCCAATCACCATCATACAGTCCGTGTATTTGATGTCGACCACAGAATTGGTGGCAGCACCAGTTCCGAAGGAACGTTGCATGCCCAAGGCCGTAGGAGAGTGGCATACCCTGGCGCAACAGTCAATATTATTGGTACCAACAACGGCACGAATGAACTTCTGCATCAGGTAATTTTCCTCATTCGTACACCTGGCAGAAGAAATACCTGCAATAGAATCTGGGCCATGTTCTTCTCGAATGTTCGTGATTCTGTCAACGATGTAGCTGTAAGCTTCATCCCAAGATACATTTTCCAAAACCCCATTTTTTCTGACCATTGGAGAACGAAGTCGCTCTGGGTGATCATAGAATTTGAAAGCGTATCGTCCTTTCAGGCAAGTATGGCCTTGATTTACTTCAGCATCATAAGGCGCGGTAATGCTTAGAATTTCACCGCTTGCCGTGGCGACATCTAAATTACAGCCCACGCCACAGTAGGTACAAACTGTTCTGGTAACTTCTTCAGGTTCATTGGTTTTGGAATCGAATACATCGCTGATGGCTCCCGTTGGGCAGGCTTGCGAACAGGCACCGCAAGACACGCAATCAGATTCCATAAAACCTTCATTCATGCCCATTACTATCTTACTATCGAAACCTCGGCCTTCCATGGTCAATACCATTTCGCCCTGAACTTCATCGCATGCTCGCACACAACGGAAACAGTTGATACAAGCACTCAAATTGGCCCTCATGTAAGGGTGAGAAGTGTCTGTTGCTCGATCCAAGTGGTTTCTACCTGGGGCATAACGCACTTGTTCCATTTTGATCCCCAAATCATAGGCTACGCGCTTGAGTTCGTTGTTTTTTGGATTGTCCGTTTCGAATTTTTCTTTAGGGTAGTCCGTCAATACAAGCTCTACGATATTCTTTCGTAGGCGCTCCATTTTCTCAGTGTGGGTGTAGATGAAAGAGCCGTCCATTACTGGTGTGTGGCAGGAAGCCTGTACACGTGTTGGGCCGTTTTGTTCTCTGCCTACTTCTACGCTGCACACTCGACAGGAACCGAAAGGGTCTAAATTAGGTGCATCACAAAGGGTGGGAACCGGATTTGGACCGAAATTTCTTCTTAACAACGAAAGAATGGTTTCACCACTTTCGAACGGAAATGGTTCGTTGTTGATATAGGCGATGTTTTTTGAATCACTCATATGTTTCGTGTTTATAGAAAGTAGTTCTTTAGTTCTTCTTCAAAATATTGAAGGGCATTTTTAATGCCCAGCGGTAAACCGCCACCTAAGGCACATAGCGAGCCTATTTCTAGCGTTTCTAACAGGTCATCTAAAAGTTGACGATCCATTTTCTGACCGTTTCTAGCATTGGCAATCATCTCTCTTCCTCTCACAGAACCGATACTGCAAGGGAAGCATTTCCCGCATGACTCGTCAGCGGTAAATTCGAAGAGGTGTTCTAAGTACTCGATCATCGGGAATTTTTCTGGAATAGAAACAATTCCTGCATGTCCCAATAAGAACCCGCCATTGGCAAAACTTTCGAAGTCAATGTTTAAATCATCAATCTTGTGAGTAGGCACAATTCCACCCAATGGGCCACCGACATGAACGGCCTTCACAGGTTCTTTGAACCCACCACCAATGTTGTAGGCTAAGTCTTTGAAGGAATGCCCCATTTCTACCTCGTACATGCCCGGCTTATTGAAGAATGAATCGAGACAAACGAGTTTTGTGCCCGTTGATTTATCAGTTCCCAGTTTGGCATACTGATCGCCACCATTTCTGATGATCCATGGCACAGCAGCCAATGTTTCCACATTGTTGACAATGGTCGGCTTATTGAAAAGTCCTTTTTGCGCTGGGAAAGGCGGTCTCACCCTTACCTCAGGTCTTTGTCCTTCCAAAGAGGAGAGGAGCGCTGTTTCTTCACCGCAGATATAGGCGCCAGCGCCTTCAATTACTTTGAAATGATAGCTAAAGTCTGAACCTCCGATGTTAGCACCATGCATACCGATGGCTTCTAGTTGTTTTACAGCTTCGGCACAGGCCCGAACTGATTCAGGGTATTCTCCACGGATATAGACAGCACCATGATCGGCACCTACGATATAACCTGCGCACATCATACCAAAAAGCACGAGCATCGGTTGTTGCTCCAAAAGGTATCGGTCAGAATACGCACCGGGATCGCCTTCATCGGCATTACAGACAATGAATTTCTGAGGGTCGGGTTCATTTCTACAGGCATTGAGTTTGAAACTCATCGGGAAACCTGCTCCACCGCGACCACGGATATTGGAGGTCTTGATTTGCTCCAATGCCCATTCAGGGCCATTGGCTAATATTTTTGAAAACTCCTCTTTGAATTGCTGAGTGGTCATGGCTTCGCCAGTCAATACACGCTCGCTAGTAGCGCCAACATTATAGTTGTCGGATAAGTCTTTGTCAGTTTTTTGAACAATGTCTTCTAATTGATCGATGGCATTGCCCGAATAATTAGTGCCGTTATAGTTGAAGGCGCTGTTTTCATGGCATCGGCCTAAACAGCACATGTGGCCCACTTCAGCGTCTTTAAAGTGCCGAGAAAGCTTGACTTTTACTCGGTCTTGTGTGCCCGCTACCAGACAAGCACTTCCATTGCAAACATGGACTTTAACCCCTTCGTGCTCCTTTTTCAAGAAGTCATAAAAGGAAGCGGTGCCATAGGTAATGGCTTCACCCATCAGGTACTTTTTGGCCAAGGCCTTCAATTCTTCATTATCTGGCGCACCAGTCACTTTAGATTTCTCAACCAATTGTTCGAAGAGGTTGTCTTCCAAACCTTTTCTACCGGATAATGCACTAAGATTTTCTGACATCTTACTTAATTACTGTTAATGACTTTCTTTCGGGTTTGGGAATAGATCGCTTTCATCTTCAGCCCTTTCCGTCAAACATTTAAAATCCTTTTCAACCAAAATACTCAATTTATCTCCATTTTCTAAGCTCAAATCTCCCTCGATTCCCACTTGATCTGATGTGGCCCAGCCTCTGACTTCAGTTTCAGAGAGCGAAACAGTGATTAGATTGTCGCTGAAAGTGCAACCTAGCTCAGTCGCAACGCTGATTCGATAGCTGAGGCGATGACCATTGGGGAAGTCTAATTTGCTTAAGCAATCTGCTCCTTCACCAAGCTGGTTCACTTCGGTTTGGGTGAGTCTGACTCGAATACTGTTTCCTTGAATTCTTAGCTTCATACCGTTACCCTTTCTTTTCCTGCATAAATATTGAATCGATCTGCTTTGAGAAATCCGACCAGTGTCATGCCGAATTCTTCGGCTAGGTTTACGGCCAGACTTGAGGGAGCGCCTACTGCTGCAATGATTTGAATACCAGCCCTTAAAGCCTTTTGTACTAGTTCGAAACTGATACGGCCACTCAAGACTAAAATTGAATCTGAGAAGGGGAGACTCCCTTTAATAAATCCTGAACCGATGAGCTTGTCCAAGGCATTATGCCTGCCGACATCTTCATGATGCACAATGAGTTCACCATGTACATCAAAGAGGCCAGCGGCATGAAGACCTCCTGTATGTTTAAATACATTTTGAGAGGCTCTCAGTCGATCGGGTAGGCTGAACAGCACTTCCTTTCCCACCTGAATGGACGTTGAAGACAGGGCTTCGCAGCTTACCTTGATGGCATCGATGGATGCTTTTCCGCAAACGCCACAACTGGAAGTGGTGTAGAAGTTCCTTTTGAATTGCTCGTTGTCAATTTCCACGAATGGTTTTAATTCAACGCGCATCAGGTTCTCCATGCCTTCGTTTCTGCCCAAGTCATCACAATACTTGACACTGATGACCTCATCCATCGTATTGATGATGCCTTCAGTATAAAGAAAACCTAGGCAAAGCGCTTCATCGTTGCCAGGCGTGCGCATGGTGACTGACAAACTGAATTGCTGTCGATTATCCACAGGCCCATGTCCAAGACGGATTTCCAGTGGCTCTTCCGAAACCACCAAATCAGGTTTGGTTTCGGGAGCCTGAGGTCCGATGCGAACTATTTCAACTGCTTGAACAGGAATGGCCATGCTTTGATACTTTTAGGACAAGCCTGAAATCACACCATCATCATCAATAGACATGCCTTCTGAGGCAGGAGTAGCGGGTAAGCCCGGCATACGCATCATTTGTCCGAGAATTGGAATGATAAAGCCAGCACCTGCTGCAAATTCAAATTCTCTGACGCCTACATCAAAATTGGTTGGCCTTCCACGAAGGAATTCGTTATCGCTCAAAGACTTCTGGGTTTTGGCCATACAGATTGGGAATTCGCCAAATCCTAGCTTTTCCATTTTGTTCATTTGAAGCTGAGCCTTCTTTGAGAAGTCTACTTTATCGGCACCATAAATCTCTTTGGCGATGGTTTCAATTTTCTCTCGAATGGGTGACTTCCAGTCGTATAAAGGTTTGAAATTACTCTCATCTGCCTCGACCACTTTTACTAAAGCTTCCGCCAAGTTGGTCATTCCAGCGCCACCGTCTGCCCAGCCATCGGCTACCACGGCCTGAACGCCCATTGCTTCGCAGTGCTGCTGAATAAATTTCACTTCTTCCTCGGTGTCGGAAGGGAAGGCATTGATGGTTACCAATGGACTGATGCCGAACTTTTTAATGTTTTCTATGTGCTTGGCCAGGTTGGCAAAACCCTTCTCCACTCTTTCTACTGATGGCGTATTGTATTCTTCTGGTTTAGCCCCTCCATGGTGTCTTAAAGCCCTAATCGTGGCGATGAGCACTACCGCTTTTGGTTTCAAACCGGCAGATACACATTTTATGTTCAAGAATTTCTCAGCACCTAAATCTGCCCCGAAGCCCGCTTCTGTAACTACATAGTCAGCTAGCGAAAGGCCCATTTTAGTGCCAATGATGGTATTTGTGCCTTGTGCGATATTGGCAAAAGGCCCCCCGTGGATAATGGCTGGATTGCCTTCGAGTGTTTGCACCAAGTTGGGTTGAATGGCATCTTTGAGCAAAATAGCCATGGCATTTTCAGCCTTTAGGTCTCGCGCGAAAACGGGCTGCTTGTCGAAAGTGTAGCCGACAAAGATATCTCCAAGTCTCTTCTTTAGGTCAGCGAAATTCTCAGACATGCACAAAATGGCCATGACTTCAGAAGCAGCAGTAATGTTGAATCCATCTTCTCTAGGAATGCCGTTGGCAGTTCCGCCCAAACCAATGGTGATTTGTCGAAGCGCCCTGTCATTCATATCAATCACCCGTTTCCAAGCAATGGTTCTTGGATCGATATTAAGGTTGTTGCTACTGCTTTGAAGGTTGTTATCGAGCAATGCCGAAAGCAGGTTGTTGGCTTTTTCAATGGCTGAAAAATCTCCTGTAAAATGAAGGTTGATGTCCTCCATGGGAATTACCTGTGAATAACCGCCACCTGCTGCACCGCCTTTAATGCCGAATACAGGCCCTAATGAAGGTTCCCGCAGTACAACTATTGTTTTCTTTCCTATTTTATTGAGGCCTTCTGTAAGTCCAATTGACGTGGTGGTTTTTCCTTCTCCCGCAGGAGTTGGTGTCATGGCGGTCACAAGGATAAGGTTACTCTTCTCGATTTTAGCTTGATTGATAAGCCTGAGTGGAAGCTTCGCTTTGTATTTGCCATAATGCTCCAGGTCATCTTCTGAGAGGCCTATTTTGGCGGCAATTGAGTTAATATGTTTGATGTCAGCGGCTTGGGCGATAGCAATATCGCTAAGGTGTTTTTTCTCCATAGGTTAATTTGTCATTGTTCAAAAGTCAATGGGGATTTGGGGATTGACCTGCAAACGTTTACTTAATAGTATCCTAATTTAAGAATCACTATCGACTTATCAACTAATCTTTATTTTTTCGGCTTATGGAGGGGGGATTGGAGGGGAGGAGGGGTTGTCTTTAGGCGGCTTGTTGGTGAAGAACACCAACAAGGGCGGAAGATAACCACCTTTCCCACCATAAGCCATATGCGTTATTAGCGGTTGTTTTTTCTTTTTAATTCTTGTCGGCCAACTCTAAGTATTTTGAATAAAGTCCTATAAAAATTTTATCAATCAGCATCAACAATGAGAAGTAGATAAAATAATTATCATATTTATAATCTTCGTCAATCAAAGTCCTTAGAGTAGGTAGATTTTGTTGATAAGAAGATGTGTTATGAGCAATTCGATTGCGTTGTTTGTAAAGACGTTTTTCATAAATAGCTTTTAGAACTAGGTCAGAAAACAAACTATTCTTATCACTCGCAAAATGTGTTTTTTTTATATCCTTAAATATTGAATTGTAATTCAAAAAATTCCTTTGCGCCCATATTGAGAGATTAGTGGGTTGAAAAATATCGTTGATTTCAGAAATGGTAGTTTTTAGAATTTCATTTTTGTGAATATCAATTTCTGAAAATTTTAATCCAAACTTCTCGATTTGTTTGACTAAGTCTTTATAGATTTTCTGTTTTTCGGAATAGCTTGAACATTCACCTAATGGCATTTTTGTGAATTCATATCTGTATTCAAAGTCAATAGAGGCCATTTCCCAGCATATACACTTCATTTTCTGTTCTTGAAAGCCTGTCAGCTTTAATAAAACAGACTGCATTACATAGTCGCACAATGGAAAGGTTTCAATTCCATTACCTATCCCAGAGCTTGCAGTAACAGCATCTTTTAGTAAGTCTGAAATGGGTGCAATAATAAAATCAGTATGAAGGTTAGGACGCATACTCACCATAGATTTCGATTGATGAATAAATTCTTGACCTTAAATTACCTAAGTTGCTGGGAGCTTTGATGTGTGAAAAGTCTTCTTTAAACTCTTTAATTTTTGCATCTATTTTCTGTTTTAGCCCATCCTTATTTTCGGTTTTAATATTTTTTTTATCAAATAAAACTGTATAAACGAGACCGAAGAAATATATATCCATATCAATAATGGATGGATACTGCTTAGGAATATTCAAAGACTCTAAGTGCTGTTCCAATTTCGTGAAAGGTTCATTGAATTGTTTATCAGGGAAATTGTCCGTGAATTTACCATATTTACTTTCTTCATTAGAAAGTACAGAGTATATGTATTCTTCATAATATTTTTCCATTTTAGACTTATAGCTTCGAGCAACTATGTTTGCTGCTTGGTCCTTGTGGTATTGTGATAAATAGGCTAAAGATCTTACAAAATCAATTCTTGTTGTACTGCTAATACCCTTAACCACATATTCTTTAGAAAAATTAGGCTTAAAAAGCTTTTCTAAATCTTTATCTAGAAAATATAATGATGCTCTGCTTTCTTGTGGCAATAATGCTTGCCCTTGAATGTTTATATTTCTGAAAACAGAAGAGTAATATTTTTGTTGCTCATTGTCATTTGAAGCTGATGGGACTAAATAAGAAAATCCAAGAAAATTTGTTTCAAGAAAGGCCTCATCAATCCCAAAATCTATCTTTTTGTAATTGCCTTCAGTTACTCTCTTGAGAATTCCATCTCGATTATGTCCTTTTTCTGTGAGTTTGTCAAACTTCCATTCAAGAACATTATCTAGTTTTTCTTCAACTTCTTCTTCATCATCGTTTTCATCTGGAAAAGCTTCAATTGCCTTTTTGTATGTGGATTCATCGGGGAACAAACCTAAATATGTAAGGAAAATACTTGTTAACCTTTGTTGGCCGTCTAGAATTAAGTTTTGTTCGTTATCATCATTTTTAAAGGCACCAATAGTTATCGGTGGAACGAATTGTTTACTCCTAAATGTTTTTATTAGAGTTTCTACCTTTTTTTCATCCCAAACAAAGAATCGCTGATACTCTGGAAGCACGATGTTTCTTTTTAGAATCAAGTCAATCCAATGCTTCAAAGAATATTCTCCGTAATAGACTCTATTGTCCATGTGTATTTATTTTTTTATTGTCGTGTTTTTTAAGATAACAGCTAACGTTTAGTATATAGCAAGTAGTGCAGTAGAAAGAAATGAATTTTCGGGTTTGCACTGGGCCAAATCGTTGTGTTTTTGATTTATTCATTTTTAAAAGCCAAATCAACGATTTGGCGCTGTTTGTAAATTGCACTGAACATTCGTGACCACCACGCGCCCTATTTGCTATATACAGTGTTGTGAGCTTTTACTTTAATAATTTAACAGTGCTACCAGATATCTTTTTTAGTCCTTCTATTGAGGTGTCAATTAACTCCAAACATTTCATAGTCCTATTAGGAGAAATTATTAGCTCCATTTCATTTGTGTCAATTGTTATTGACAACCCACTATAAGTTTGATATTCTATCTCACCGTTTATTTCGTCATCATGCAATGTACCACCATCTTCTTCTTCTAAATTTTCAAACCTTTCCACTAAATCATTGAAATCAATTTGACCTTCAATTGGTAAAGCTATTTCGTCAATTTGATTAGGAAATATGTCATCAAAATTCTCAGGAAGTGCATCCCTTCCAACTCTGATTTGTAAGCGTCTAGTGATTTTTGCTTCACTTGGCTCGTTGGGGTTTTGTTCCACTTCTATAAAATATCTGAAAAAATCATTTTCAACATTGCCGTAACCATCTTCAGCTCCATATTCGATTTGCTTTTTTCTTAGAGAGAGTATCTGCTTTGTGTTTTGGTAAACATCCTGAATCTCTTGTTGTAAGTCAGGCTCAAATGCTTGTTGAATAAATCCGTTTCCTGAAGACCCAATTCTATCGGGTACAAAATGTGATTTTTTGAAACCACTAGCTCTTTTTACACTTATAGTAACTACTCTTCTTAAAGTGGCAGAATCAAATTTTAAATTCAGCTTTGGCAATTCTTGGCTGAATTCCTCTTCTTGCTTTATCACTTTTCTGATTAAGAAATCATTTGGAGCACTAATTTTAGCATATGGCTTTTGAGTGCTTCTATGGGTTGTGCTTTTAGTGATGTACTTAGGTACGGCACTACTTAGATAGTTCTTTAGGGTTGTGTCGGTAATAAATTCTTCATTAAGAATAGCATCTTCCACATTGCCCTTAAGTGCTTCAATTAAATGCCAAGTCCAAATGCCATGCTTCAATAATTCGCTGGGATAAGACTTATCTCCGGGAGAACAAGACATAAAAATTGCATGATAACTATCTGTTTTTAAAAAAGAATCAAGTTCCTTGTTATTGAAATTTGATATTAAATCTCTTGAAACAATTCCTTCGGTTAAGTAGGAAGAACAAGTGTCTAGAAAAATGAGGCTTTGTTCGCAGTCTGATTTTTCTAATGGGTCTAAAAGAGTGTTTTTCAATGAAACAGTTGTCCCATCTAAATTTGTTGGGTGTGTGTCCCAGCATGTTATTTTGTTATGGCCGTTTTGATAAAAACCATGTCCTGCGTAATAAAAATAAAATCTTGTCTCAGAAGTTAGTTGTCTAATATGATACTGTAATTCATCCTCCAAAGCAGACTTAGTGGCATCTTTATCAATCCACATGATAATATCTTCTTCTAAAAGACCAAAGTCTTCCTTAAGAAGCTTCTTAAATTTGGAGGCATCATTTCTGGCGAATTTCACAGATGATATTCCTTGTTCACCTGAAAACCTATAGTCTTCGATGGCTATAATTATTGCAAATGATTTAGTTTTTTCGGATTCTATCATCTTTCATTTAATTGCTCACAGCGTTATTTATGCGCCACGTTTGTGGCGTATAAATCTCTCATGTAAGATATTAAAACTTCCTTATAGCATCCTAATATAGGTCGTTATAAGGAAGTTTATTCAAGGTTTATATTGTCTAATGGTGATTTTATATTCCCCAAGCCTTATGAGTTATATGTGCATAGCTCAAAGTCTCGGGGCTAAGGATGCAACAGCCAACAAAAATTATTAGGGGTGGGGAAAAGCGGTGTCTTTAGGTGGCTTGTTGGTGAAAACAACAAGGGCGGAGTATTGTAATTCGTTTATTTTTCAAATTCATTGGTCAACAGCTCATCTAAGTTTCTCCAAAAGACGACAGAGTAACCTGCACATTTTTGATGTGGTTTACTTTTAGTTGTTATCAACTTAAACCAATCATCCTTTGGCTTATATTTAGCAACTGTTTCGCCCAACATGAATTGCGTTTTATCGTTTTCAAAAGTCCTAATTCTTAGTTTGGACAGTTTGTTGGTGTCTATTTTATCTTTTGAGAGAAGTCCATTTTTAATGGGTAAATCTTTCTCAAACCAATCAAGTAGCTCACAAACAGTGAATCTCCCACCTTTGTCTTGATGAATACCAATTACTCTGAATAAGGCTTTGTTCTCTAATTTGTTTTTATAGCTAAATATATCGCCAATATTGAACGTTGATTCCTCTCTATAAACTTTTGGAATTCCTTTTTCTTTAGGTTGTTCAGTTAAAAGTTGCTGTTTGAGTTTTGTAATTACAGCCTCCCTTTTTTTAAGCACCTTAGGATCTTCTTTCCACCTTTCTAAATCAGATTCACTTTCAATAATTGCAAGAGTTTTTTCTAGAACTCTATTAATTAGGCGTCCAGTTTTCCATTGGGTGTCTGCAAGGGCAAACCAAAACACAGAATTCTCATCGCTGTCATTTATTGAATCTTGATATTCCTTTACAAGTGCAGATGTAGCTTGTTTTGAATCGAGACCGTCACCAATTAGCTTTTTAAACTCATCTCTGATGTCACAAGCCAAATCATCTGAATATATTGCTGGACCCCAAGCTCCCATAAGTCTTTTTTATTTTATGCATTACAACGTTGGCTAACGCTCACTTTAAAGTTAACCGTTTGGCGATAAATTATCTAATGGTGATTTTATATTCCCCCAAGCCTTATGAGTTACATGCGCATAGCTCAAATTCTCGGGCTGAGGATGCAACAGGCTACGAAAATTATTAGGGGTAGGGAAGAGCGTTGGCTTTAGGTGGCTTGTTGGTGAAAACACCAAGAAGGGCGGAAAGGGCGAAACAAGGGTGGGGTATAAAAATAGCGGTTTAGATGAAACACCCAAACCGCTATTGTTTTTAGACATTGTTGGCAATAGGTTATTTACTTTTTCATTTGCGCATAAAATTTCCGCCATTCAGAAGCATCATAAATCAAATGAGACTCTTTTATAATTCCATTTTCAACCTTAAACCATTCAGATGCTATGTTTGATTCTAATCCAGGGATAGATGATTTAAAATCATAAAATGTAGCTACCCAATCACCATTTTCAGCTATGTTAATAATATTTATTTTGGTGATTACGGCTCCAATTTCTTGAGCCAATTTTATAAATTCTGCTTTAGAATTTAACTCAACCATAGGGTTCTTAAATTTGTAATCGTCAGCTAATAAATCCAAAGATTTTTGAATTTGTGTTGGGTCATTAAACCCGTTTAAAAACGTTGTTACAATTTCTTGATTTGTCATATTAGTTCTTTCATTTTGTTGCGCATAGGTGTTAATAGAGAGTATTGTGAATCCTATTATAAACGCGTGTTTAATTGATCTCATAATTTTCTTTTGAATTGATGATGAGACAAAATTCAGAATTATAGACGTTTTAATTCTTGGTAAAAACCAAGATTTTCAAAGTTTGATTGTGTTGATTAACCTGCTGAAATTAGTGGGGTCAATTCGTAAATATGAAGCAATATCCTTCTGAGGAATCATATTTAGTAAGTGTGGACTTCTCTTTGTGAATTTTTTGAAACGAGTTTCAGTATTGAAAGCCATTAAGTGATGATGTCTCTCGATAATACCTAACAAAAATTGCTCTGTAATTTTTCTAAAAAGAGTTTCGAGCGCTCTATTTTCTTGTATTAGTTCACTATGCTTTTTATAAGGTAACCGTAATAATTTACTATCAGTAATTGTTTCTAGGTAGTATCTTGAAGGTGTTTGAGTTAGAAAAGATTCCATAACGCCACTAAATGATGGGCTATAAGAAAAGAACATGATATGTTCTTTTCCTTCATTTAAATAGTATGATTTTTGAATTCCTTCTTCCACAAAATAGATGTAACGTTCAGTATTTCCAGATTCAGTAATTATGGTTTTTTTTGGTACTGAGTATTCAGTCCAATATGATATGTATTCATCTAGAATTTTATCATCTACTTTATATATATCTGATAGAAATTTTTTCAAGCGTAAATTTTTAATTATTCCCAACGTTGGTTAGCGCTCACTCTTATGAGCTATATATTTCATTTTATAATAAGTGAACGATAG
>CAXBPM010000015.1:0-19987 GCA_963977345.1 uncultured Roseivirga sp. | reverse complement strand
AAATCTACTGGTAATGAGAAAGTTTGTCTGACAGAACGAGGCGTCTCTTTTGGCTATCACAACCTTGTGGTAGATATGCGCTCACTACCTGTTATGCGTCAATTTGCCCCTGTTATTTTTGATGTAACACACAGTGTACAGCAACCAGGAGGCATGAACGGAAAATCAGGTGGTCAAAGAGAGTTTGCTCCTTATTTAGCCCGTGCAGCAGCAGCTACAGGAGTAGACGGTTTTTTTATAGAGACGCATCCCGATCCATCTAAGGCCTTAAGTGATGGTCCCAATTTAATTCCTTTAGACAAAATGAAAGGCTTTATGAAAATGCTTAAAACTGGATTTGAGTACGGGAATAGTCTTGATAATACCATTCTTTAAATGAATAAGCAGAACAAATGGTAAAGAAATTTTTAGGTCTGGTTGTGTTAATTGCAATAGTGTCTTCGTGTATTCCCAATGAGAAGATCATTTACTTTCAAAATAAAGAAGGTGATAAAGCTCTTGGTTTGGACACTTTAATAACTCCCCCTCGATCTGAGTATTACCTTCAGCCCAGAGACATACTTTCACTTAATTTTTTTTCAAATGTAGAGTCGGAAATTGAGCCTTTTAGACAATCAACCTCAGATATACTAGCGACTGGCTCAAGTGGGCAACAAGGGAATGTACAGTCGTTGGGGCAAACCTTTGTCATAGATAATAATGGGTTTTTATTAATCAATACTCTCGAACCAATAAAGTCTGTTGGCCTAACTACCATTGAATTGAAGAGGCTACTGGAGGATAAAATCTGGAAGGATAAAGGAATCAGGGATATATCGGTGAATGTGAGTTTGGCAGGTATACGGTATACCACTTTAGGAGAGATGGGGACAGGGCAGCATGTGATAGCTGGGAGTGAAGCCAATATTATGGAGGCATTAGCTTCTGCTGGTGAGTTAAGTATTAATGCAGATCGTCAGAGAATACAGATTTTAAGGAGTTATGATGGAGGCGACAAATGGCATGAGGTAGATTTGACGAGAAGAGATTTAATGTTAACCGAATTTTGGTATATAAAACCTGGGGATATTATATATGCTCCGCCATTAAAATTACGTGAAATTGGCGCAGGAGATAATTTTATTTCACAATTGGGGACGGTGATTGGGTTGATTTCAGCCGGAATTTTCTTTATCGGTTTGGCTAATAAATAATTAGAATGGAAGATTTCGAAGGACTTTTTGGTCAAGAGGAGAATAAAACTAAAGCAGCAGCTTTCAACCCCAAAGAGGTGGTCTTTAAATATGTCCGCTTATGGCCATTATTTATTGTTTCAACGTTTATGCTAGTGCTTACTGTTTATATTTATCATAGGTATACTACCGAAAAATTCAGCGTAAGAAGTACAATACTCATTCCTGAGAAAAATCGAGATATAGATCAGAGTATTCTGGCACAGTTTAGCTTTGATTTTGGGGCTGTCTTTTTAAATGAGATAGAAATTTTGAAATCAAAACCTTTAACTCAAGATGCCTTGGATAGTCTTGATTTTGATGTTTCATATTATTCGAAGGGGCGAATAAAAACGATTGAAGAATACAAAACTTTGCCTTTTGTTATCCGGTATGATAAGAGTCACCCACAACAATATGATCAAGAATGGAAGCTTGTTTTTTATGAAGGAAATGAGTTCAGTATTGGGAAGTCTGGGGAAGAAGAACTTGAAAATAGAGTTCGTTTCAATCCAAATGGGTGGATTGAAAGTGGCCAATACCGGTTTAAACTATTGGTAAATACTAATACAAACTTAGCGGGAAAAACATATTATTTTAAAATTAACAGTAGAGGGAGTCTTGTTGATAGCTTTCAAGGAAGGTTGGGTGTGACTTATTTAAAAGCCTTTAGCTCAATAGCAGTACTTACACTTACAACAGACGTACCACAAAAGGGAGTTGATTTTTTAAATAAATTGCTTGAGGTATATCAGAAAAGAGAACTCACATTAAAGAACAGTAAAGCTGAAAAGACCATAGCCTTTATTGATGAACAGATGGACACACTCGAGGTTAGTTTGAAAAACCTAAGTGCCGAAAGATCTGAATACCGAATTGAAAACCGTTTTTTGGATTTGAGTAGTAAGGGTGCTGAACTTTTAGCGAAAATTAACCAGTCTGATTTTGAGATAAGAAAGCTGGCTAGACAGGTGGATTTTTTAAAAGAATCTCTAAAAAAAATCGAAAATAATGATAGTCTTCAGGACCTAATATCGCCTTCACTATATGGTATTGAGGATACTTATATAAATCAATTTACAGATCAAATTAGTGAACTTACATTACAGAGGTCGGGGCTATTGGAGTATTTGGAGCCTTATAATACCACAGTTCAGTCTTTGGATCAACAGATTAGTCAGGTTAAGAAAAACCTAAAAAGTTATGTTAAGTTGAAAATAGATGAACTAGAAGGGCAGCTTAAAGCGTATAATGATGAAAATAAATTGGTCGCTAATGAATTTAAAGAATATCCCATTATTGAGCGTGATTATTTAGAGATTGAACGTAAATTCAATATTGTCAATGGTATATATACTAACTTACTTCAAAGAAGACAAGAGGCATCAATTGTAGCGGCTTCTAATGTGGCTAACTCTGAGGTTGTAGACCCGGCAGTATTGCCATCTAGTCCATTTTCCCCGAATTACAAATTGAATTACTTGGTAGGTGGGGCTTTCGGTTTGATTATTCCATTGTTGTTCATTGTTATTAGAGAACTGACTTTCAATCGTATTGAGACAAGAGGTCAAATTGAGCGAATCACGTCTATTCCTATTATTGGTGTCATTGGACATAATGAACAAAAATCGAACCTGGCTATTCTTGATAAGCCTAAGTCAATAATTGCAGAAACTTTTCGATCCTTACGGTCTAACCTCCAATATTTTAGTAGCGAAAAGGAATTGCAAACCATTCTGGTCACTTCAGGTTCATCTGGTGAAGGTAAATCCTTCTGTTCTACCAACTTGGCTTCTATCATGGCTATCAGTGGAAAGAAAACTATTCTTTTGGGGCTTGATTTGAGAAAGCCCAAATTATTTGATGACTTTGGGTTAACGAATGATATAGGGGTGTCAAACTATTTGGGGGGCTTTGTTGAAATGGAGGGCATAATTATCAAAACAGAGTTTAATAACCTCGATGTTGTCTTTGGAGGACCTGTGCCACCGAATCCTGCTGAACTCTTAATGGGGAATAAAATGGATAAGTTGATGAGTTTTCTGAAATCAGAGTATGAGATCATCATTATTGATACACCTCCGATTGGTATAGTCTCAGATACTTTCAACTTATTGAAATATGCAGATATTAGCTTGTATCTAGTGCGTCATCTTTATACTCAACAGGATTCCTTGAAACCATTGAATGAATATAGAGAGAAGGGAATTATTAAAAATATGGCGTTAATTCTTAATGACTTTAAAGCGAGGACTGGTTACGGTTACGGGTATAATTACGGTTACGGTTACGGTTATGGTTATGGCTATGGTTATGGCTATGGTAGTCAATATGGTGGTGGATACTATGAAGAATCTAATGAGAAAAAGAAGCCTTTTTCAAAAAAATAAGGAGTACTAGATGAGCTACCTTAAGAAAGCAATTAAGAAGTATTTTCAGAGTTTTTATTTTTTTTATGGTTATCTGAAATTCAGGATACCTGTAATTTTGACCTTAAGTATTTTAGTTGGGGTATTGGATGGCTTTGGTCTTGCAATGTTTATCCCTTTGCTTCAGATGGTAGACGGGGAGGCTACTGCTGACCCTGAACAATTAGGTAACCTGTCTTTTCTAGTTGATGGATTGGGTTACGCTGGTATTCAAATCAACATCTATTCTATTCTTTCATTGATCTTGATTTTCTTCGTTATGAAGGGGGTTTTTAGATATATTGAGGGTTATTTAAGAGTTGTATATCAACAATACTTTATTCGTACGATTAGGGTGAAGAATGCTGATTTACTTTCTAAGTTTAGTTTTTCCGACTTTATTAAAGTTGATAGTGGACGTATTCAAAATACCTTCAGTGCAGAGGTAGGAAGGGTAAACTATGCCTTTGGTACTTACTTCTCTTGTGCTCAAGCCTTAATTATGGTTTTGGTTTATTTAGGTTTGGCATTTATGACCAACGCCCAATTTGCAGTGTTAATCTCAATTGGTGGAGCGTTGACAAATTTGGTTTTCAAGAGACTATATAAAAAAACTAAAAAATCATCCATTGAATACACCGAACAGTCACATATATTTCAAGGCTTGTTGATTCAAAAGGTTGCAAATTTTAAATACTTGAAAGCCACGTCCCTAATATTTAAGTACGTTGACAAGTTGAAGGATAGTATCACTAAGATTGAAAAGGTTCAAAAGAGAATGAGTTTGCTAGATACAGCTATGCAAGCTGCAAGGGAACCTATGATTATCTTGGTTGTGGTCGTTGTAATTTTGGTGCAGATTAAATTCTTCTCTGAAGAATTGGGTAGTATAATTCTAAGTCTTTTGTTTTTTTATCGTGCCCTCTCTTTTCTTATGATAATGCAAAAGCAATGGAATTCTTTTTTAACAGTTTCTGGCGCGCTAGATAATATGACTTCCTTCATTAAAGAATTAAAAGATGGAGGAGAGGTGTATGGCTCTGCGACATTTAACCAATTCACAAAGTCTACAAACCTTACGGGAGTGAATTTTTCCTATGCAGAAAAACAAGTCCTAAAGGATATTAATATCTCTATCGAAAAAAATGAAACTATAGCTTTTGTAGGTGAGAGTGGATCAGGTAAAACTACTTTAATGAACCTTTTGACCGGGCTTATAAAGCCATCTCAAGGTCAGATTTCCATTGATGGGGTTGACTACAAAGAAATTGATATTCGGACACTTCAACGTAGAATCGGATATATAACACAAGAGCCTGTAATCTTTACCGATACGATTTATAATAACGTCACATTTTGGGATTTACCAACCGAGGAAAATAAACTAAGGTTTGCTGACGCCTTAAAAAAGGCTGCTATTTATGATTTTATTGATGAACTTTCTCAAAAGGAACAAACCCTTTTGGGTAGTAATGGAGTAAACCTTAGTGGTGGTCAACGTCAAAGGCTTTCGATAGCGCGAGAACTTTATAAAGAAGTTGATTTTTTAATGATGGATGAAGCAACCTCTGCACTTGACTCAGAAACAGAACGGGCGATTCAAAACCATATTGATAAACTGAAAGGACAATACACTATTTTGATAATTGCCCATAGACTTTCTACAGTCAAGAACGCTGATAGAATAGTGCTTCTGAAAAATGGAATGGTCGAAGGGGTGGGTAGTTTTGAACAGTTAATAAACAGTTCTGATGAATTCAAACGAATGGTTTCTTTACAGGATTTTGCCTTGAATTAGGGTTTGTGTTTTAACCTATCTCTTAATAATATATACCCCTCCGTAATTCTTTTTTAATTAATATTTAACTGAGTAGCGTGCTCCATAAAGTATCAGAAATTATAAGAAGCAGATTCCCTTCAGAGGAGAGTATTTTTCTTCACGAACCTAGGTTTTGGGGGAATGAAAAGAAATATGTCTTAGATACCATCGAGTCTACTTTTGTATCCTCAGTTGGAGCTTATGTTGATCGTTTTGAAAAGGAAATTGCTAAATTCACAGATACATCAATGGCCACAGCAGTAGTAAACGGCACTGCCGCAATTCAAGTGGCTCTACGGTTGGCAGGTGTGAAAAAGGAAGAAGAGGTATTGACCCAAGCTCTCACTTTTATTGCAACCTCCAATGCGATAATTTACAATCAAGCGAGTCCTGTTTTTATAGATGTGGATAGAGATACTATGGGAATGTCTCCAAAATCGCTTTTGGCTTTCTTAGAAGAATTTGGTGACCTACGTGAAGATGGATGTTTCAATAAGTTAAGTGGTAAGCGAATTGCAGCATGTTTACCCATGCACACTTTTGGATTTATGTGTCGCATAGATGAGATATCCGTACTTTGTGCCAAATGGAACATACCAATGGTTGAAGATGCCGCAGAATCATTAGGTAGCAGCTATAAAGGTAAATCAGCAGGTAGCTTTGGTTTAGCAGCAGCCTTTAGTTTTAATGGCAATAAGATTATTACTTCAGGGGGGGGAGGGGTTATTGTGTCGAATGATCCTCTGATTGCCATCAAGGCTAAGCATCTTACTACAACCGCCAAAACACCACATGCTTGGGCTTATGAACATGATGAAATAGGTTACAATTATCGAATGCCTAACTTGAATGCAGCCCTGATATGTGCTCAACTTGAGCAATTAATGATTCTAAAGAACTCTAAGAAAAAGCTCTACGAAGAATATGAGAGCCTTTTTAAGGGGGTCGGAGTCCAATTGAAAGCCATACCAAAGGATACAGACTGGAACTATTGGTTAATGAGTTTGGAAATGGAGGATAGGAAGGAACGTGATAAGTTCTTAGACCATACAAATTCTCAAGGTATTATGACAAGACCAATATGGCAATTGATGTATCGATTACCAATGTATAAAAGTTATCAGCGGGATGATCAGCAGAATGCAGAGTACTTAGAGCAAAGAATTGTGAATATACCCAGTAGTGCGCGCATAGTATCATGAATAGCGTGCTAATCATAGCGGAAGCAGGTGTTAATCATAATGGTGATATGCAATTAGCCAAGCGCCTTATTGACGTAGCAGTAGAGGCGGGTGTAGATATGGTTAAATTTCAGACTTTTAAAGCAGATAAACTGGTAAGTAAAGCCGCAAAGAAAGCTGAATATCAGACCAAGAACACTGGAGACCCTGACGATTCTCAGTATAACATGCTTAAAAAATTAGAATTATCACATGAAAATCATGTTGAGCTCATAGCTTATTGCAAAGAAAGGGATATTCAGTTCTTTTCGACAGCTTTTGATTCAGAAGGGCTAGAGTATTTAAATGGTTTGGATTTTAAAAAATTCAAAGTTCCCAGTGGTGAAATTACTAATTATCCATACCTAAAGAAGTTGGCCGAAATAGGGAAGCCTGTGATTCTGTCTACTGGAATGGCTAATATGCAAGAAATTGAAGCAGCAATCAAAGTACTGATTTCTGAAAATTTAACAAAAAAAGATATTACGGTGCTTCATTGCAATACAGAGTATCCTACTCCAATGGAGGATGTCAATCTTTTGGCCATGAATCACATTAAGAACCAAATAGGAGTAGAGGTTGGTTATTCAGATCATACTTTGGGCATTGAAGTTCCAATAGCAGCAGTAGCCCTCGGGGCAAAGGTGATAGAAAAACACTTTACATTAGATAGGAATTTACCTGGGCCAGACCACAAGGCTTCACTTGAGCCTTTGGAGTTGAAGGCCATGGTAAAGGCAATAAGAAATATTGAAAAGGCTATTTCGGGACCTGGAAAAAAGGAACCTTCAAATAGCGAGTTGAAAAATAAAGTTGTTGCAAGAAAGAGTATTCATGTACAAAGAAGTTTTCTTCAGGGAGAAATTATAGAGGAATCTGATCTTATTACATTAAGGCCAGGCAATGGAATATCTCCTATGGAATGGCATGATGTTATTGGGGCTAGGGTAATTAACAGTCTTGTAGCATTTCAAATGTTAAACCCTGATGATATAGACTTTTAATGGGCACCTTAGCTCAAAAGATGAAGGTTGGGGTTTTGACGAGCTCAAGAGCTGATTATGGTATTTATAAGCCATTGCTCAAAATTCTACATGAAGATCAATCCATTGATCTTCAATTGATTGTTTTTGGCATGCACCTTATTGATCAATATGGTTCGTCTATCAAGCATATTGAAGAAGATGCTTTTGGAGAAATCATAAAAGTAGAGGGTATGCCAGAAATGGAT
Source organism: uncultured Roseivirga sp. (assembly GCA_963977345.1). GTDB lineage: Bacteria > Bacteroidota > Bacteroidia > Cytophagales > Cyclobacteriaceae > Roseivirga. The sequence goes on along the minus strand of CAXBPM010000015.1, from coordinate 12,098 downwards.
GACTTGCTCTCTGTTTCTTCTGGCTATGGTGAACTTGTTAAACAGTTTGGCATCTTTTGGTCAGAGCATTCATTCGATTGTGTTCTTTGTTTAGGGGATAGGTTTGAAATGTCTGCCGCTATCCAAGCTTCTATACCCTTTGAACTTAAGTTGGTTCATTTACATGGTGGAGAAACTACCCTTGGAGCCACAGATAATATTTATAGACACCAAATAACTTTAGCATCTAAATTACACTTTGTTGCTACACGACTTTTCAAAAACAGAGTTGCTGAAATCACTGGATCTGATAATAATGTGCATTGTGTTGGCGCATTAAGTTTGAGTGAGCTTGAAGACATGAGTTTACCCCATTGGGAGGGTATTTGTGAAGAGTTTTCAATACCGAACCTTCCTTTTATTCTGGTAACATTTCACCCAGAAACCGTGGGGGCTGAAAAAAACATTCAGTTTGCTATAGATGTAGCTAAAGCTATGAAGGAACTCGCGAAAAGATGGGTTATGGTGATAACAATGCCTAATGCTGACGTCCAAGGTACTGTATATCGTAAAATGCTACTTGAACTTAAGAGTGGCCACCCTGATAAGGTTCATTTAATCGAGAACTTTGGTCGGGAAAAGTACTTTGCTGCGATGAAGGCGAGCGAATTTCTTTTAGGAAATACTTCCAGTGGAATTTTAGAAGCTGCTTCATTTGGTAAGTATGTAGTAAACGTAGGTAATAGGCAAAAGGGGAGACTTCAAAGCCGAAACATATTAAATTCAACCTTTAATTCCTCTGAAATAATTCGATTTTCAATTGAAGCTTCTGAAATGGGGGCGTACATGGGGAGTAATATCTACTATCAAAAGAATACGGCTAGAAATATTTTGAATATATTGAAAAGTGCGCAGTTATAGAGATCACCTCATAAGAAAAGGAACAGCCATCAAGGATGCGCTGCCAATGTTGGACACTTTGTCAAGTGATGCAATTCTCTTTGTAGTAGACGACTCCGATATGTTGATTGGAAGTTTGACAGATGGAGATGTAAGACGAGGATTGATGAAAGGGCTTGGGACGTCAAATCTTGTGGATGAGATAATACAGCTTAATCCTAGGTATATAGACAAGAATAATTACTCAATTGAACAGATTATTCAGTATAGAAAAGATAGTTTCAAGGTAATACCCGTTACGGACTCTCTGCGAAAAGTGATTAACGTCATTAACTTCAGTTACGTTCGGTCTTACCTACCCGTGGATACGGTGATTATGGCAGGAGGTAGAGGGACTAGGCTTAAACCTCTTACTGATAAAATACCTAAGCCTCTTCTAGTGGTTGGAAACAAGCCAATCATGGAGCATAATTTGGATCGTTTAAGGAAATTTGGGGTTGACGATTTTTGGATTTCTGTACATTATAGAGGTGAGCAGATTGAAGATTATTTTGGAAATGGAGCTGACAAACAAGTTAATATAGAATATGTTTGGGAAAATAAACCTATGGGCACTATTGGCGCAGTCAGTTTAATAGATAATTTCAAGCATGAATATCTGTTGGTAACTAATTCGGATCTGTTAACCAATATGGACTATGAAGATTTTTTCCTGAATTTTATAGAGAGTGATGCAGACATGGCAGTAGCTACTATACCTTATTCCGTTGACGTGCCATATGCTGTAATGGAAACAAGTAATAACCATGTTATCTCTTTTCGTGAGAAGCCCACATATACTTATTACTCAAACGCAGGGATTTACCTTATTAAGAAAGAGTTACTGAAAATGATTCCAAAAGACTTGTTTTATAATAGCACTGACCTTATGCAAGAAGTAATAGAAAAAGGCCTGAAGTTGGTTTCCTATCCTTTGCGAAGTTATTGGCTTGACATTGGTAAACATGAAGATTTCCAAAAAGCCAATTCGGATATTAATCATTTGGAATTCTAGAGATGAAAATATTGATAACTATCTGTGCACGAGGAGGGTCGAAAGGTATTCCGGGCAAGAATATAAAGTTGCTGAATGGGGAGCCTCTATTGCACTATACATTACGGCATGCTCAGCAGTTCGCGAAAACAAACGAAGCAGATATACAACTCAGTACTGATAGTGAAGAGATTTTGGCTTGCGCGGCTGAATTAGGCTATTCAACTGATTATCAAAGGCCATCAGAGTGGGCAGGTGATTCTGCTGGTAAAATTGACGCCATCCGCCACGCTTGGCAATGGGCAGAAAATGAATTAAATAAGAAATATGACTTTGTGCTTGATCTAGATGTCACTTCACCACTTAGGACTCAATCAGATTTAGCCGAAGCTTTTTCTTCAATACTTGCTGAACCAAGAGCCCTGAATATCTTTTCCGTCAATCCAGCAGCTAGGAATCCATATTTTAATATGGTGGAGTTAAGTGATGATGGTTTTGCTCGGATAAGCAAATCGAGTCAACAAACAAAGTCTCGTCAAGAAGCTCCAAAAGTATTTGACATGAATGCATCCTTCTACTTTTTCTCTAGGGAGTTTATGGAGGGCGATCATGGCACAAGTACCACTGAAAGGTCAATGATTCATGTCATGAAACATGTTTGTTTTGATTTAGATGAGCCTGTTGATTTTAACGTTTTGGAGATAATGCTGAGAGAGAAAATGCTGGATTTCGATATATGAAAGTTCTGATTGTTGGACTCGGTTCAATCTCAAAAAAGCATATTAGTGCAATTAGAAGGATGTCTTCAGAGGCCAAAATTTATGCCCTTCGTTCCGGAAACTCAACCAACGATGAAATAGGCGTTCGGAATATTTATACTTTAACCGATGCTCCAGAAGATCTTGATTTTTGTATAATTTCTAATCCAACTAGTGAACATGGTGACACTATCAAATTGTTGGCTAGCCTGAAAAAGCCATTGTTGATTGAAAAACCAGTTCTTAGTTCCATAGATGAGGTAGAGGAATTAAACTTAGTAATCAAGAAATCTAAAATCACCACTTATGTAGGCTGTAACCTTAGATTTCACCCTATAATTGAGAGGCTTAGGGAGGAGATGAATGAACGAAAACCCATTGAAATGAATGTTTACTGCGGATCATACCTTCCAGAATGGCGCCCTGAACAGGACTACCGGAAAGTATATAGTGCGAAATCTTCATTGGGGGGAGGGGTGCACTTGGACCTTATCCATGAGATTGATTATACTACCTACCTTTTGGGTTATCCTCGGACATTCAACTCTTACTTAGGTAAGAAATCCTCTCTTGAAATTGATAGTAATGATGTAGCTCATTATATTTTGGAGTATGATCACACATCTGTTTTTATTACTCTAAACTATTATAGACGAGAGGCAAAGCGCCAAATTGAGTGTGTTTGGGAAGATGGAGTATGGATAGCGGATTTAATCAAGGGATCTATCATCAATGAAAAGGGAGATGTTATTTTCATGAAACCCTTTGATGTTTTGGAGACTTATTATGCCCAACTTAATTATTTTTGGGAGTGTATTCAAGAAGAAAGAAAACCGATGAACAGTTTTAGTGAGGCTACTGAGATACTTAAAGTATGTTTGAATTGACTTGAACAATGTTAGAAGATAAAATAATAATTGTAACGGGTGGTAATGGGCTTTTGGGGAAACAAATGATCTCTGACATCAACGATAAAGGAGGTGTTGGTATTTGTGCAGATATTAATGTTAAAACAAATTTGGCTAATGGAGATCTCCATTGCGATATTACCAGCTTGGAGGGTATAAAGGTGGCGATAGAAAGCTTAGTGAATCACTTCGGACGAATTGATGGCTTGGTGAACAACGCCTATCCGAGAACAGAAGATTGGGGAGTGGATTTTGAAGAGTTGACGGAAGAATCTCTCTACAAAAATGTCAATTGGCAAATGAACAGCTCCATCCTTTTTTGCCAACAGGTAATTAAACATATGAAAAGTAACGGAGGAGGTGCTATTGTTAACATAGCCTCTATATATGGAGTAGTTGGTAATGATTTCGGTATTTATGAGGGTACTAACTTAAAGCCACCTGCACCCTATTCCGCTATAAAAGGAGGGGTAATTAATTTCACCAGATTTTTAGCAAGTAAGTATGGCAAAGAGAACATCAGAGCCAATGTAGTTTCTCCAGGTGGAATATTTGATCACCAACCTGAACAATTTGTAATGGCTTACGAGAAAAAAGTACCCATGAAAAGAATGGGAAATCCTGATGATATAGCCCCTGCGGTAAGTTTCTTGTTATCAAACCAAGCCAAATATATAACGGGTCAGAACCTCATTGTCGATGGTGGTTGGACTGCAATTTAGATTATGACTGCGATTAGAATAATTCCACGATTAGATATAAAGGGTCCCAATTTAGTGAAGGGTATTCATTTGGAAGGGCTTAGAGTTCTTGGCTCTCCGAAAGAGTTTGCTAAGTTTTACTACGAACAAGGAGCTGACGAATTGATTTATCAAGATGTTGTTGCAAGCCTGTATGAACGAAATAGCCTTCATGATATTATTTCTCAGACAGCAGGCGAGATTTTCATCCCACTAACAGTAGGAGGAGGTTTAAGGACTATTCAAGATATTACCGGAGTTTTAAGAGCTGGGGCTGATAAAGTTTGCCTTAATACAGCTGTTCTTAACAGACCAGAAATTATTACTGAAGCTGCACTGAAGTTTGGTGCATCGACAATCGTTGTTGCGATAGAAGCAATTAAGGAGCCTGATGGCCGGTATTTGGCTTATACGGATAATGGTCGTGAGTATACGGGAGTTGAGGTAGTTGAATGGGCTAAAAAATTAGAACAAATTGGTGCGGGAGAGTTAGCTGTTACTTCTGTTGATAATGAAGGTACGGGTAAAGGGTATGACCTTGAATTAATCAAATTAATCACGAATGAAGTTAATGTTCCTGTGATCGCTCATGGTGGCGCTGGAAAAATGGAGCATTTCAAACAAGTACTTCAAGATGGAGGGGCGGCAGCAATTACTATGGCTTCTATGCTCCACTATTATTGTGTTGAAAATGGGAGTGAAGTGTTTAATGCTCATGCTGAAGGAAATGTGGAATTCTTGAAAAGTGGTAAAAGTTTTGGGCGGGTAGATAAGTGCAGTATCAAGGAAATAAAAGATTATTTGAAAGAGAATGGATTTGAAATTAGAGACTAAAGTGGTTAGCTACTCAAAAAAAGTGGTCATTATTGACTATCAATTGGGTAACCTTTTTAGTGTACAACACGCATGTGAAAAAATAGGTATTCTAGCTGAAATATCTTCGGACGCTAAAGTAATTAACGAGGCTGACGCTTTAATTCTACCTGGTGTAGGGGCGTTTGGTGATGCGATGAAGAATGTTGAGGAATTAAGCCTCATTGAGCCAATAAAGAAGGCAATTGTTGATGGTAAACCATTCTTTGGTATTTGCTTAGGTATGCAGTTGCTATTTGATAAGAGTGAAGAGTTTGGAGACTTCAATGGATTAGGGATTATACCAGGGCAGATAAGAAAATTTCCAAAAGAATTTAAAAAGGAGAGACTACGAATCCCTCAAATTTCGTGGAACAAAGTGTTTCCAAATGAAGGGGCAACTCGATGGATAGATACACCATTGAGTACAACGGATATAGGTGAATATATGTACTTTGTACATTCATTTTATGCACAACCTGAATCTGAGAGTCATATTCTGTGTAAAACAGATTACAATGGCTTTAATTATTGCTCAGGAGTTAGCAAGGATAATATATTTGCAGTACAATACCACCCTGAAAAGAGTGGAGAAAAAGGTCTTCAGATTTACAGAAATTGGGCCAATCAAAATCTCATCTAAAAACTTTTAATATTATTAAGTATGGAATTAAATTATTCTCCAAAAGAAACACTAGACGAAAAAAGAGAGGCTTTCTATGGCTTACCGGAAGAGGTGGTTTTTTGTAAGAATTGTGTGATATCAAATCAACGGCCGGCATCTGCAATTGAATTCAAGCACACTATAGATAGTAAAAAAACCACAATGCATGTGGATGATGATGGTATTTGTGATGCATGTAAAGTGGCCAGAGAGAAGGATAAAATTGATTGGGATCAGAGAGAGCAGCAGTTGATAGAACTACTTGATAAGCATCGTAGAACGGATGGAGGCTATGATTGTTTAGTGCCCGGCAGTGGTGGTAAGGATAGTGCTTATCAGGCTCATATTCTTAAATATAAATATGGGATGAATCCGTTAACCATTACCTGGCCTCCAATTATGTATACGGAATACGGTTTTAAAAACTGGCAAAATTGGTGTGAAGTTGGCGGCTTTGACAATGTTATGTTTAAGCAGAACGGTAATGCTATGAAACTCCTAACCAAGTTGAGTATAGAAAACCTATATCATCCTTTTCAAACTTTTATACTTGGTCAAAAAAACCTAGCACCAAAACTGGCTGCTAATTTTGGTATTGATTTGATTTTTTATGGGGAAAATGAAGCGGAATATGGCAACCCTATTGCGGATACTGTCACCTCTTTAAGAGATAAGTCTTATTTCAGTTACAATAATTTGGATGAAATTTATCTAGGAGGTGTCTCTGTTAAAGAATTACGAGATGAGTTTGGCTTAAGATTAAGTGATATATCGTGCTTTTTACCACCTAGAATTGAGGATTTAGAAAAGACCAATATTCAAGTCCATTATTTGGGCTATTATTTAAAGTGGGTGCCTCAGGAGGCATATTATTATGCCGTAGAGAATACTGGTTTTAAAGCGAGGCCTTTCAGAACACAAGGCACTTATAGCAAGTACAACAGTATTGATGATAAGATTGATGATTTTCATTATTACACTACTCATGTTAAGTTTGGGATAGGTAGAGCTACTTATGACTCTTCTCAGGAGATAAGAAATAATCACTTGACTAGGGAGGAAGGGCAAGCGCTCGTAAAGCGATTTGACGGAGAATATCCTGATAGATACTCCTCTGAAATCATGGAATATTTAGAAATTAATGAGGATCAGTTTAAAGGTGAAATTACTGATAAGTTTAGATCTCCACACCTTTGGGCAAAAGTTGATGGTCAATGGAAGTTACGTCATACGGTGAATAAAGATGGTGTTGATGACCATTTGATTTGATTTTTTCAGAATAGTTGTATGTATTCTACAATAGGAAAAAAGTGATTTAGGAATGGATGAAAGAAGAATTTGCTTGCAGGCTGGTAATATTGAAATGCCAGATGATACCAATTTAAATAGTATTAAAGTTGTTTTAGGGACTTCAAAAGATTGGTCGGGTCATATTGCTTCCTTTTATTTTTCTGATGATGCATTAGGTAATGTTGCTGTAGATAGGTCGGAAGTTAATGAATATTCTGAATTGGAATTTCAGCGGTGTCTCGAATTTGTTATTTCACATCAAGCTACGCGAGTTATTTATGAAAGAGGGTATACTCTTAAGGGAATTGTGTTTGCAGATGCTGATATTGAACGTATTACTTATAATGCCTATGTCGTACTTCTTAAATATAAAATCGATACGTTTATTTCGCACAACACACCTCACCAGTTGATATACCATATTTTTGGACTGGTTGCAAAATTTTTGAAAATACCGACTTATAGTATTCGTGATTCAGTGATGATGTGGCGTGTTACGCTCGAGAAGGATTTAATTTGGGGCAAACAGATTAGGCTTAATTATGCGGAGCAAAATGCCCACTTTAATCTATCGGATGTTGAGGACTTTATTAAATCGAAAAGTCAGTCCTATGATAAAGCTGTTACTGAATTCGAAGGAGCTATGTTAAACAGGTATAAGTCTAAAGGATACCCAGATAAACTTATTTGGAGAGACTTCTTAACTGATTTAAAGGTAAAAGGCCTAGCAAGAGCTGCTAAGAGTGCCTTGTACAAGCGCGAAGTTTCACATAGTTTCCTTCTCAACTCAGTACACAAAACAGATAATAGAATTAATCATGATAATTATGCCTTATTCTATATGCATTATCAACCTGAGCGGACAACACTGCCAGAAGGAGGAATATATAACCAGCAATTGTTAGCAATAAGAAGTTTAAGAAGGTATTTACCTAATGAAATGAGTATTGTAGTAAAAGAGCATCCAGCCACTTTTCGACACAGACTTAATTCGAAATATCGAAATGCAAATTTTTACCACGAGTTAGCCGAAATTGAGAATACCTTTCTAATTAATGACTTAAAGAATGATTTTGGCCTATTAGATAGGGCTAAATTTGTATCTAGCGTTAAAGGTACTGTTCTGATTGAGGCTGCCATACGAGGAAAATGTGGAGTATATTTTGGAAACCCCTCTTATAAAGGATTGCCTGGATCATTCTATATAAATGAACTCCCAGATATTAAGGTGTTTTTGTCATTGTGCGAAGGTGCTAGTGAACGCATCGCAAAAGAAGCTAATGAGTACCTTAGGGATCAATACTCTATTACTGTAGGCTCAGAGGTAGTAGGGCCAGATAAATTCAGTAATGAAAAAGAGTACTGGAAAAGCTCGAAACTATTATTGAGCTTTATTTTGAGCAATCAGAATTGTCTTGATTAACTGTATTGAGGTTCTTGATACGTATAGTAATTTATATAATCAATGAAAATTATTATTTACAGTACTAAGTCCACATTTTCTGATCAATCTTTTGGAGGAGCTGAGAGTTCTCTCACCCTTTTGGCAGAAGAGCTTGGTAAGTTGAATAATCAAGTTTGCTTTGTTACTCCACCACCTCTGAAAAGACTGTCATTGGGAGCGATCGTGCAGGGAAATGGGTTTACTGTACATTTTTTGCCTGTTTTCAGAATGCCTATTCAGCGTTTTTCAGTGTTTAAAAGGATGAGTACTCTGGTAAACGACTATCTATGCCAGAGATATATGCAGAAACGGTTTTCGGATTTCGACCTTGCACATTGTTTTAGTCCGCAGGATACCTATAGGTTGATTAAGTGGAAAAGAAAGAACTCTTTGGATCTGAAAATTATAATCAGGTCCGTGGGAGCATTCTGGAAGAGTGATAAAAGAGACGAGGTTCACATGTCTAAAGTGCTGAATGATACTTGGGCTAAAGCCGATTCTATTTGTTTCATACACGAGCGCCAAAGTCAAGATTGTTTAGGTATACTAAGACAACTTTATAAAATTGATTTGAAAGATTCTTTTGTTCAAGATATTGGAATTAAAGTCTCTAAAAAATGGGATTGGAACCCTTTAAATGATGGAGTTTTTAGGTTAATTATGGTTGGAAGGTTCTCATCAATTTTTAAACGACAAGATCTGTTAATCCATGCATTCAAAAAATTAAACATTCATAATTCAGAACTCATATTTGCTGGAGATGGAGAAATGAAGAAGGACTATGAAAAACTCTGTTTTAACGATCCATTCTTAAACAAACGGGTGAAATTTATAGGGTTTGTTGAAACCCCTGTGCTTAGAAACTTAATGTCATCCTCTTCACTTTTTTGTTTAGCATCCGATTCAGAAGGGCTTTGTAAATCGGTTCTAGAAGCAATGTCCACAGGAATTCCTGTTTTAGTTTCTAACGTAGATGTGCTGAATGAGTACATTATACATAATCAAAATGGTTTGTTGGCAGGTAATACAATAGAGGAATGGAGTCAAGAGTTGAGAAGTTTCTATGATCGTTCCTTGGAAGAAAGAAAGAAAATTGGCGTTTCGGGGAAGAGGTTCGTTGAGGAAAACTACAATAGTGAGTTGTGCGCAAAGAAGATTCAAGATCATTTTTTGCGGATTTCAATGTCTTGAGGTCTATTTGGGGGTTTAAAATGAGATTATATTTTTAGTTTGACATGAAGAATAACATATACGATAGTAAGGTGATTTTAATTACCGGAGGGACTGGGTCTTTAGGGAAAGCTTTAACCACTCATTTGCTGAGTAATTTTCCGGGGTTAAAAAAATTGATTATTTTCTCCAGAGATGAGCAGAAACAATTTCAAATGGCCCAAGATTTCCCAATTGAAAAGTATCCTCAGATTAGGTTTTTCATTGGTGATGTAAGGGATTATGAGCGTTTAAAGCGAGCTTTTCAACAAGTAGATTATGTTATTCATGCAGCAGCAATGAAACATGTGCATATAGCAGAGTATAATCCTGAAGAATGCATACGTACCAATGTGGATGGTGCTCAAAATGTAATTAATGCGGCTTTAGATACCAATGTGGAACGGGTAGTTGCGCTATCAACGGATAAAGCTTGTGCGCCTATTAATCTTTATGGAGCAACAAAATTGACTTCAGATAAATTATTTATAGCGGCCAATAACGTTAAGGGGACTCGATCTATTCGCTTTTCAGTGGTGCGATATGGAAATGTTATGGGATCAAACGGTTCAGTCATCCCATTTTTTCTCAATAAAAAAAGCACAGGAATATTACCAATTACCGATCCTAATATGACACGCTTTAATATAAGCCTACAAGGAGGAGTTGATATGGTGATGCACGCACTCGAACATGCATTAGGAGGAGAACTGTTTGTGCCTAAAATACCGTCATATAGAATTACAGATGTAGCTGAGGCCGTAGGGCCCCAATGTGAGAAAGTGATCGTTGGTATACGTCCAGGGGAGAAAATACATGAAGAAATGATAACTTCCTCTGATTCTTATAATACCTATGATTTGGGTAAGTATTATATAATAGTACCTACAGTTCCAATTCGCTCTTTGAAAGAATTCCTAGAAAATAATAATCACAAGAAGGTTGAGGCAGGTTTTAATTATAACTCAGGTGAAAACACAGAATGGGAAACAATAGAAACTTTGCGTACACTTATTAAGAAACATGTTGATCCAGACTTTGGTATTTAATGAGTAAAGCAATTCCATATGGTCGTCAAGACATCACTAGTGACGATATTAAAGCCGTAGTCGATGTGCTGACATCAGATTACTTAACTCAAGGCCCGCAAATAGAACTGTTTGAGGAGGCTTTTTCGAACTATGTAGGAAGTAAGTATGCGGTGGCCGTAGCTAATGGTACTGCAGCTTTGCATTTATGCGCTTTGGCTTTGGGAGTGAAAGAAGGGGATAAGGTAATTACAACACCAATTACTTTCGCAGCGTCAGCAAACTGCATCCGTTATTGCGGTGGTGAGATAGTGTTTTCAGATATTGATCCCGAAACTTACCTTTTAGATATAGATAAAGTAAGGTTACTTCTTGAAGCATCTCCAAGAGGAACTTATCAAGGAGTAATTCCAGTCGATTTTGCAGGCAGGGCGAATAATCTTGAGGCATTTAGACAGTTAGCGGATGAACATGGTTTGTGGATTATTGAAGATGCTTGTCATGCCCCCGGGGCTTACTTTACAGACGCGAAAGGAATACAACAAAATTGTGGGAATGGCATTTTTGCTGATTTGGCCATTTTCTCATTTCACCCGGTAAAGCATATTGCTGCAGGTGAAGGGGGGATGATTACCACTAATGACAAGACACTCTATGAAAAATTATTGATACTGAGAACACATGGTATTAGTAAAGATTCATCTCAATTTCAAAATAGTGTTGAACTAGCAGTTGGTTTAGCAGAAAACTCAATAGCCAATACCGAGTACCCACAATGGTACATGGAAATGCAAACTTTAGGCTATAATTATCGCTTGACGGACTTTCAAGCTGCATTAGGCTTGAGCCAATTGAAAAGAGCAGATGCGGGACTGGAGAGAAGAAAAGAGATAGCTAAAACTTACTTTAATGCTTTTGAGGGACAATTGTTCATTCATGGACAATCAGAAGTAATAGAAGGACATGCTTATCATTTATATGTAATTGAAGTTGAAGACCGTTTGGGCTTGTATAATTTTTTAAGGTCAAAAAGCATATTTGCTCAAATCCATTATATCCCGTGTCATTTAATGCCTTATTACCAAAAGTATGGTTGGAAGGAAGGGGATATGCCGCGTTCAGAAGGGTATTACTCAAAATGTATTAGCCTACCCATGTATCCAACTTTATTGGCTACAGAACAACAGTTTGTGATTAAGTGTATAACTGAATTCTTTACTGAATCCGTATGACTAGACGTTTGGAGACAAATAGACTGATACTCGAAAAGTTGTCATTGGAACACTTATCTGA
>CAXBPM010000014.1:0-21100 GCA_963977345.1 uncultured Roseivirga sp. | reverse complement strand
GCTCCTTTAGCGTCTGCGGAATTACTTCGCCAGAGGCCTCAAGGTCATCCATTAACTCTTCTTCGTATGATCGGTTCTTCAGCACAGGCAAGGTTTATTATGAATTAAGATATAATTTATGAGCTAACAAACCTCTAACACCATCGACTCCAAAGTAAGGCCGGGGCCAAAGGCCACAGAAAGACAATGCTCTCCTTTTTGGGGTTTTTCTTCCATCAACTTTTCTAACACAAAGATTAAAGTGGCAGAAGACATATTCCCATAATTTTGGAGTACCTCATAGGCATGACGATTATCATTTTTGTCAAGATTCAGTTCTTGTTCAATCACTTCCAAAATCCGTTTCCCTCCTGGGTGAATCGCATATTGCTGAATAGAACTTCCTCCCATTTTCGTTTTCAATTGGTCAATCATTCCAGCAATACCCGACTCAATCAGCGCAGGAACGTAAGAAGAAAGCTTCATTTCGAAACCGAAATCACCAATGTCCCAAGCCATGTTCTCGCCACCATCGTTCAGAATTTGATTATGGAAGGCTACGGGCGATAAGCCTTTACTTCCTTGTTCCGAAGAAGTCATTAAAAGGGCGGCAGCTCCATCACTGAAAAGGGCGTTTGCCAGTAAATTATCCTCGTCTGTTTTATTCTGAAAATGAATGGTGCAAAGCTCCGTTGAAACCACCAAAACTTTAGCATTTGGGTCGGCTTTGCAAAAAGCATCGGCAGTACGAATGCCTGTTATGGCAGCATAACAGCCCATAAAGTTGATGCAAGTACGTTGAACATCCGGTCTTAGCTTTAGCCCATTGACCAAGTCAATATCCAAGCCGGGCGCATACATTCCCGTGCAACTGATGGTAATCAAATGCGTAACTTCTTCAAGTTTTATATTCGATTTCTGAATGCAGTTCTTCACAGCATTTATGGCCAAGTCTGGTGCTGTATTTTTGTATAGAATAGACCGTTGTTGGGTCGTTGGGAAGGGTCTCAGGTCTTTACTTTTGGGGTAGAAGCTCCAGTCTTCCATATTCAGACTACTGTAATCTGAAATTACAGAATGACGGGTTTGAATTCCACTGGCTCGATAGAGTGCTTTCAGTCGGGTTTTATCCTTACCTTCAAACCCATGGGCATTCGCCATAAACTCAAGAATTTCTTTCTGAGGAATTTTGTTTTCTGGAACTGCGGTGCCTATGGCTGATATGACTGATCTCACGTTCTATATTATCCTTTTTTCCGCTAAATTGTTCAGTATAACTTCCACATATGTTTAAAAAGTCAACTTGGTTACATTTAAGAATTCCATTTAGCTACTTTCTGCTCCCTATCTATTTCTTCGGAATTTCTATTAGCCCCAACCTAAGTGAACCAAATCTGCTCTGGCTTTTTATCATTCTTCACCTTTTTATTTACCCGGCCAGTAATGCATTCAACAGCTATTTCGATAAAGATGAAAAGAGCATTGGTGGCCTGAAAAATCCACCTCCAGTAGACAGAAACCTACTTTACATGGCTTGGCTTTTCGATATTATTGGAATTTCACTTTCCGTTTGGCAGTTCAAAAACAACTGGACTTTGACCTTGATGCTACTTGCTTATATTCTAGTATCGAGGGCTTACAGTCATCCTTCAATTCGACTAAAAAAGTATGCTTTCCTCAGCTGGTTCATCGCTGGGCTTTTTCAAGGGGCTTGGGTAGTTTGGATCATTTACATTGGCCTCAATAATTTCGAATTCAGCCATATTTTAAAACCTCATGTACATATCCCTGGGCTTTTAGCCTCAGTAATTCTATGGGGAGCTTATCCCATGACCCAAATTTATCAGCATGACGAAGACGCCAAAAGAGGTGATAAAACGCTCAGTATAAAGTTGGGAATCAAAGGCACTTTCTTGTTCACCGCTGTCTTTTTTGTGATGGCAGCAGTGCTCTATTTCTTCTATTTTGATGCCTATCATCAAACTAAATATGGCTGGACGTTTATTCTAGCAATGATCCCTATTGTTCTCTTTTTTGTAGGCTGGTTTTTAGCGGTGCTTAAAAATGAAGACAAAGCGAATTACAAAAATACCATGTGGCTGAACTTCATTTCGGCCACCTGTCTGGGTGGGTTCTTTCTCTACTTTTTTCTGAACTCTACCAATATTTTAACGGCAGTAGGTCAATACTAAAACGGCTTTCCGTGGGTGTTTTTCATAATCTTTTTCGCCAACCAAGGTGAGCTTTTCATTACAGACAACGCAGCGTTACTGCTCCATTTTGAACCAAAAAAGGATTGTGTTTTTCTGCCTACCCAAAGCCGTCTTTTGAAAGTTGAATCCCATTTTTGTTTGTAAGCCCCCTCTAATTTCTGTCTATCCCACTGCTCTGAACTAGCGTGCTCGCCAATGGTATCAGTGAGGATTTTAGCGGAGTGAATGGCCATGGCCATTCCATTGCCGCACAAAGGAGTAATCAGGCCAGCAGTATCTCCAGACATCAGAATATGATTTTCGATTAGCTCTTTAGGGCGAAAGGAAAAGGCATTAATCACCACGGGCTTTTCGTACACAAATTCAGCATTATCAAAAATGGACTTTAGAAATGGATTTGCTTTAAGCACTTGAGCTTCCATTTCTTCTACAGAACCTGCCCTTTTCAAGTCTTCCCTTCTGCCCAAATAGCAGAGATTAAACTGATCGTTTTCAATTGCCACGATTCCGCAATAGCCGCCTTCGAAATTATGCAAAGCCACTAAGTCTCTAGGGAACTCTGTATTGATGTGGTGTTTTACACCAATAAATGGTGCATCAAACTTCAAATAATCTCGCTCAAGTTTTTTGTCCAGCACCCCATTTTTTCCATAGGCGCCAATCACCAAATCGGCATGATAAACTTCACCTGAAATAGACTTTAGTTCAAATTGATTTTCGTTGAATTCCACTTCGCCTATCGATGTGTTTTCAATAATCTGAGCACCAGACTCTCTAGCCCTATTTGCCAAAAAATCATCCAGCACATAACGGCTGATTCCGAAACCACCCAAATCAAGTGGCATTGTTAAGGACTGACCCGCTAGGGCGCTAATTTGAAACTTATTGATTTGTGGGAAATCATAGCTTTTAGGCAGAAGGGCCTCTCTTTTCATGAAGTCTAAGACTTCGTTTGAAAGGTATTCGCCACAGACTTTGTGGAAAGGATACTGCTTTTTTTCAAAGAGTAAAACCTCGAAATTCATTCGGGAAAGTCGTACAGCACACACTAAGCCTGCTAAACCCCCGCCAATAATTGCTATTTTTTTCAATTTTACATTCCCCTTTTATAATTCTAACGCGCCTTTCAAGTAATATGGGCTGAACCGTACAACTTAAGCAATTAGCTTAAGCGACAATTATTAAACCACTAAAGAAATGAAAAAGATTAAAATGATTGCACAAAGGCCATTTTTGGTTGCTGTGGCCGTCTTATTTTTGCTCACAGGGTTCGCAGATAACTCTTTTGGGCAAACTAGGAAAGAGAAAAGAGAAGCTGCTGAAAAAGCTGAAGCAGCCGCGCCAAAACAAGACCCTAAGCCTAAAGTTAAAAAAGGCGAACCTAAGCCTTATGACGAGGTAATTACAAAAGATGCCGTTACAGACGAAGGTCTTTTTAAGGTTCATAAAATTGACGATAAGTACTTTTTTGAGATCCCTAACGATCTTATGACAAGAGATATGCTTATGGTTACCAGAATTGCCAAAACTGCTTCAGGCATTGGCTTTGGTGGCGGAAAGACAAGCACATTAATGTTGAGATGGGAGCGTAATGAGAACAAAATCCTTCTCAAAATTATCTCTACGCAGGTTACAGCGGATGACTCACTTCCAATTAGTGAAGCTGTTAAAAACTCTAACTTAGATCCAATTCTTGCTGCATTTCAAATTGAGGCCATTTCTAAAGATGGCAATGGTGTAGTAATTGACGCTTCGTCATTATTGACTAGCGATATTAAGCCTCTTGGCTTACCTCAGCGTTCAAGAACACAATACAAAGTTTCAAGAATGGATAACGATCGCTCTTATGTAACTAGAGTGAGCAGTTACCCAGAAAACATCGAGCTTAGACACGTTAAAACTTATTTGGCGAGTGATTCTCCTTCTTCTAGAGAAGACGGAGCCATTACAATCGAAATGAGCAACTCAATGATCCTATTACCTGAAGTGCCAATGCAAAGAAGGCTTTATGATGAAAGAGTTGGTTGGTTTGCAAGAGGAACAACAGACTATGGTTTGGATGCTCAGCAGTCTAAAGATGTTAGATATTTGGACAGATGGAGACTTGAAGTAAGAGATGAAGACATGGCTAAATTCCGTAGAGGAGAGTTGGTTGTGCCGAAGAAACAAATCGTTTATTACATTGATAGAGCTACGCCTACAAAATGGGTGAAAGCAATTAAAGATGGTATTGAAGACTGGCAAGTTGCTTTTGAAGCCGCAGGTTTCAAAGATGCTATCATTGCTAAAACACCTCCTACCCCAGAAGAAGATCCAGATTGGAGTCCAGAAGATGTTAGATATTCTGTTGTTAGATATTTGGCTTCTCCAATTCCAAACGCAAACGGGCCTCACGTAAGTGATCCACGTTCTGGTGAAATCTTGGAAAGTGATATCAACTGGTATCACAACGTAATGACTTTGTTGAGAAGATGGTTCTTTGTTCAGACCTCAGCAATCAATCCTCAAGCGCAAAGTCCAGAATTTGAAGATGAAGTAATGTCTCGTTTGATCCGCTTTGTATCTTCTCATGAAGTAGGTCATACTTTAGGTTTACCACATAACTTCGGTTCAAGTAATGCTTACCCTGTAGATTCTTTGAGATCTGCAGAATTCACTAAACGAATGGGTACAGCGCCATCTCTAATGGATTATGCTCGTTTCAACTACATCGCACAACCAGAAGATGCTGGTGTTGCATTGATGCCAGAAGTGGGAGTGTATGATAAATACTCAATCGCATGGGGTTATAGACCAATTTTAGGTGCAAATAGCCCAGAGGCTGAGTTGCCAACTTTAAGAAAGTGGATCGAAGATAAAAACAGTGACCCACTTTACAGATATGGACGTCAGGGTAACAACAATGATTACACTGCTCAAAGCGAAGACTTAGGTGATGATGCCATGAAGGCAAGTGATTACGGGATAAAAAACCTGAAAGTAATCATGAACAACCTAAAGAAATGGACTTATGTACAAGGTTCTGATTACACTGAATTGGAAGAAATGTACGGAGAGGTTCAGTCTCAGTTCAACCGTTACATGGGTCACGTAGGTCGTTATGTTGGTGGTGTTAAAGAAGATTACAAAACAGTTGACCAAGAAGGTGCTGTTTATACTCATGCTCCAAAAGCCAAACAAAAAGAAGCTGTTAAGTTCTTAAACGATCAATTGTTTAATACTCCAATGTGGATCCTTGACAATGAAATTTTGAACAGACTTCAAGATGATGGTGCTGTTACTGCCATGAAATCTATGCAGGTGAGAACTTTAAACTCTGTTTTAGAACCAAGAAAGTTAGGTAGAGTTATTGAGAACGAAGCTTTAAACGGAAACGCTGCTTACGGAATGCTTGATTTATTCAGCGATGTAAGAAACGGTATCTGGTCTGAATTGTCAGCTGGTAAAACAATTGATACTTACAGAAGAAACTTGCAAAGTGGTTATATCGATAGGATGGCAACATTAATGAACGATGCTACTCAATCTGATATTTCATCAGTAGCAAGAGCAGAACTGAAAACTTTACAGGCTAGAATTAAAGCTGCTATTCCAAGAACTTCTGATAGAATGTCTAAAATACATTTAGAGGATGCGTTGGAAAAAGTGAATACTATTCTTGATCCAAAGTAACTAAGGAAAAATAACTGATTTGAATAGGGCTGCCTTTTGGTAGCCCTATTTTTTTTAAAGCAGTCGCTTATGTTTTAAGTTGAACTGCATAAGCTCACCATCTCTGCGAACAATTAACTTAAGTCTTTCACCAGGGGTACGCTTTAAAACAGAAACAACTTCATCTAGTTTGTAGAAAAACGCAGGGTTATTATTCATTGCAATAATTTCATCCCCTATCTCCAAGCCCGCTTTATCTGCTGGTGAGTCAGCAATAATATCATTTACATAATACTCATTAAGTCGCTCACCGAAGGCCATTACATTCATACCAACAGTATTAAATTGAAACCTATCGCGAATGTTACTATTTGGTTTTAAATACATGTACCCTTCGGAATAGTTGAAGATTACATGGAATCTAGAGAGTACGTCAGAACCAATGGTTCCGTATCGGATATCTTCTTTCTTTATTTCATCATCTGGTTTAGACAAGCCCCAATCGTCTGGGTAAGAGGTCAACACTTTTTTGAATTTGTATTTACCCAGTCTTATTTTCTTTACCCTACCTATTTTTCCTGTTACAATTCCTGCAAGGCCTCTTCCAATAGTGTGATCAAGCGTTCTCTCAGGCAAAACAATGTCTTCATTAGAATCCGCATCTAGAAAAAGTGCACTGCTCGCTCCTGTATCAATAAGCAACTTTACTGTGATTGCCTTTTCTCCCTTTTGTTTTACTGTAACATTTACGTACGGACGAAAATTTTCGATTGTGATTGGAATTTTTTTGTATTTCTTAGGTCGTTTAAAGTCCTCTGGATGAGTCAGGTTAATTCTTCTTTCTGCATAATCGATATCCACAACGAAGCGATTGAAGATTTCTGAACCCAAGATTCCATGGGCTTCGACCCCAAGCACATTTTCTATATCCACGAAATTACTCTGAAGGACTAACATAGATTGGTCTTTCCCATGTACTCCAGAAAAGTTCACTCTGATGTCATTGGCTACCCAAAGGTCGGTTACCTTATTGCCATCCGCAGCATAAATTGGAATTGTTCTGGCATTCATCAAGTTATTCTCCCCAATGATCAGTTTATCAAAAATCATCCCTGATTCGGAGCCGGTATCTAAAATAAAATTGAAGGGGCCCTGCTCATTTATTTTGATCGGAACGATCATCAGGTTACTTTCATTTCTGAAAGACAAGGAGACCCTGCTGGCCCCATTTTCTAATCCAAAGCCAATTGAATTCTGAGCATCAAGATTTGAAACATTACTGAGGAGCGCGGAGATAAGTATAATTGGCAGATATTTCATACGGGTGGGCGTTTTGTGTTGTGGATGAATCAGTTAA
Organism: uncultured Roseivirga sp.; assembly: GCA_963977345.1. Taxonomy (GTDB): domain Bacteria; phylum Bacteroidota; class Bacteroidia; order Cytophagales; family Cyclobacteriaceae; genus Roseivirga. The sequence goes on along the minus strand of CAXBPM010000014.1, from coordinate 13,900 downwards.
ATAACACTCTGAGAAACGTAAACCCTTACCAATACTTTCAGGGCTTCAATTACTTAGCTTTCTAAACCATTTTCGATATATTGGTTTTCGATACATAAATTGAAAATAGAATAAGGGAAACATAATACAGTTTAGGAGGAAAAATGGCGTTGAAAACTCTATATCATCAACAATCATTGCGCCTGAATCTACTCTCTTAATTACATGTGTGTGCTGCCATTTTTTTATAAAAAAAGGCAGCGTTTTACCAACATCAACAAATTCAAAGAGCTCCTCAGAGTCGGTTTGGTCTACAATTTCACTTACCCACTCTTGTTTGAATATACCAAAATCAAGTGAGAGTGCGACAATATCGCCTGGATCACACCCATCAAATCGGTTTAACACAACTTTTGGATAAGGAGGGCTCAAGTTAATAAAAAGACTTTCGTTAAATCCATCCTTTACATTCCTCAAGTCTTGCTCTACCTTTGTAGATATTTTGATTCTCATACCACAATAACTAACATTTAATTTAAATGTTCGCCTCTTTCGCTTATTTGGAACTGCAGCCTAATCTTCCTATTTTTCATAATATTCACCTACACCAAACATTGGAATGTCTCTACTATCGAGATACTATTCTAACACAACCCTTCTAAGCTGGCTTTTACTACTATTACTATGCGCACCGCTAAGGGCTCAACAATCCGATTTTAATAAAATAAAAACGCCATTTGAATTAAAGAACTCTTGGACTGACAAGCTCGATGAAAAGATTTTAGAAGATCAACAAGATCCGTCTTCTATGAATGCTAAGAGTTTAGAATATATTGAATCAGTATTACCCCAGGTTGAATCGGCCAAGGACTATGAATCCCTCGCTTTCCTTTTAGAGCGTAAAGCAGCAATCTTAGGGAGTCTAAAAAGGTATTCTTTAGCTCTAGCTTCAGTAACAAAATCAATTGAATCGGCTAAGGAACATTTGCCTGCAAATCACTTTTTACTATCTCGGGCATATTTTAGAAGAGGCTATATAGAACACAAAATAGCCGATTATTATGCTGCGGGCTCTGATTTAGACTCTGCACAAACTATTTATAGATCTTCAAACAACTACGATTCTGCCTTTTACGAGGGCTTGATCGAGTACAAATACTATGCTTATAGCTACGGAGAAATGAATCTAGATACCTTAACAAAATATTTAGAGCAACGAATGGATCATCGTTTAAATAAGGAGGAGCCTAACCCAGATGAAATCCTCTATGTAATGAATGACTTCGCCAAGGTGTATACGCAAAAAGGTGATTACGCTCAAGCACTGGCCTATGCCATTGAGGAAGTAGCCTACTCAAAGGAAAAATATGACTCTGTTGCTAAGTCAAAATACATAGATGCCAGGTTCAATTTGGGGAACGTACTTTATAAAATGAAGGACTTCCAAAGAGGCCTAAAAGTATGCAATGAGTTAATCAATGAAACTAAAAACATAACACAATTCTTTGGGGCGCTCACTCCGAGTGAACTTAGAGATGTGGAGAATGGAATCATTGGAGTGAAATCTCTTAGAGCAGCTAATCTATTGGGGTTAAATGAGTATGGAGAGGCCGTTAAAAGCCTTCAAGAAATGATAGACGCAAAGTCTGGCGAGTCAAGGTTCATTATCCAACAAAAAATAAATATTGCCAATGGGCTTTTGGGTTTGGGTAATTTTGATGACGCAAAATCTTATATAGAAGCAGTCTTAGTGGAATTGAGACCCAGTTTCCCTAATAAGCAGGCTGAATCCCTATTTAGTGTTGCCGGAACTCTATATAATACATTGGATGAATATGAGCTATCATTTGACTACTACGATTCCGCGGTACGCAATAGCATTCCTGAGTACTACAAATCTGATATTCTTACGTTTCCTGAAATTAAAAGCCAAAAACTGACCATTGCTGCAATGTCATCATTACGCGACAAGGCCATATCACTTATTAGATATTACAATCAAAGCCTCCATGATAGTTTAAGCGTACTTTTGGCAGCCAGTTCCTATGCCAGCAATACCCACAATCTTTTGATAGGCAGTAGACAAGAGTTGATGAGAACAGAAGGGAAACTATTTCTATCTGAAAATTTCAAGTCTTTATATGAAGCAGGAATTGAAGCCTCATACCTTATGTTCAATCTGGGCAGCAAGAAAATTGGCTTCGAAAATGCAGCTGAGTTTTTCAGATTAAGTAAAGCCGTGTTGTTTTTAGAGCAATCTGGCGAGTTTGGGAAAATTCAAAACTCAAGTGTTCCACAATACTTACGAAGTGAGTTTTATCAGTTAAAAACTGAAATAGAAAATTTGAACATCACGTTTTATTCTATCCTAGACAAGTCTTCTCCTACTAGTGATTCGGTAGGAAGGATCAACAATCGATTACTGAATGCAAGCGAAAAATTGAAGGAGCTAAAGGACAGCGTCTCTCTCTTTCTAGTTGATCAGTCAGATGAAGACAACCTTATTTTCAAAAATAACCAGCCCGATAAAATTGCCAAGAACAAGGCTGTAATTGAGTTTTTCGTAGGAGAAACACAAATTTTCATCCTCGGAAAAACTGCCAACAAACAGTTTTTTGAGAGAGTAGATATTGACGAAATATTCAATAATTCATTTAATGATTTAATCACAGAAGTTGGAAATCGACCACAACTAGCCGATTACGACAACAAGCTCAAGGCATTTAACACCAACTCCTACTATATTTATAGCCTGCTACTGAAACCCATAATTGATCAGTTGAACAGCAGGGTAAACGACATCACTATTATTCCAGATGAGTATTTGTCACGGCTGCCATTTGAAACCCTTATTACTTCCGAAGTTGAAAATCCAAGGTCGTTTAAAAACCTGCCTTACCTTATTAATGATTACACTATTAATTATCAGCTTTCCTCCAACCGAGATTTTAACAAAGCGGTAGCGAAAAAGGCAACTAAAAACCTCATGGGAATTGGCTACAGTCAGGGAGATAACGATTCGGGTTTTGCAGCACTACCTGGAACAGATAGAGAGATTAAATTTCTACAATCAAAAATTCAAGGAGACTACTATCTCGGAAATGAAGGTTCTAAAAGTGTTTTCTTAAAAACAGCAAAAGACTATGACGTACTTCATTTAGCCATTCACGGAGTAGCCGACAGTACAGGAAAATATGAATCGAAACTGATTTTTAATGGCGAAGACAATGTACTTAAAACCGGAGATCTCTATTTGGCTGGACTACAAGCAAGATTGGCCATTCTAAGCGCATGCGAAAGTGGCGTAGGAGAAATTAACAGAGGAGAGGGCGCTTTTAGTATTGCTAGGGGCTTTGCCCTTGTTGGTGTTCCTTCTATTGTAATGAGCCTTTGGAGTGTAAATGATAAAGTTACTTCCGAATTAATGGTAAATACGCACAAACTTCTCAATGAGAGAGTGCCTATTAATGTGGCCATTGCTGAAACCAAAAGAGACTATCTACAAAAGGCCGATAACTACACAGCACATCCCTACTATTGGGCCGCATTCATATCGTTGGGTTCACCAATTACCATCGAAGCCAAAAGGCCTATGTGGATGAATATTGTAATTATTACTTCTATAATGACCCTAATACTTCTTCTTCTAATGCTTTGGAGGAAGAAAAAAGCAAATCAACCAACTGGCTTTTAGTTCAGCCTGAGGGTATAACAAAGAAAAAGCCCAGAGCACAATATGTGCTCTGGGCTTTTTTGATCTAGTTGATGTAGTTTAATTTCCTCCGTTGGCTTTTTGCATTGGGTTAGAACCAGTGGCTTGGCCTCTGGCGCCAGCGCCTCCGCCTCTAAACATCTCGAAGCGAGAAGGCTTGTTTACCCTTGGGAAGTAATTGTTGTCTTCATTAGTATCCGCTGTCTCACGTTTAGGATCAAGACGAATCTGAACCACTTCCTTATCTTTCATAAAGGCCTTGGTCACTTTGTCTTCGTTCTTTCTCCAGATGTAAGCAGGGATCCTTTCGATTTCCGTTGTTCCGTCAGCGTAAGTCCATTCAATAATAATTGGCATTACTAAGCCTCCTTGGTTAGAGAAGTCTATTTGATAGAAGTTCTTGTTACTACCCAAAATGGCTCTCTCCTGATCGCTTAAAGAAGCACTGAATCGTTGATATGCATTTTTAGCATCTTCAGTCACTTTAAACTCATCATAAGAATAATAGAAATCCTGAAGACCTTTATCCTTCTCAGCATAGTAAGTCATTCCTTCTTCCTTGTTCTTATCCTTTCTAATGTCATAATCAGCTTCTGCCGCTTCTGCTTTCATTCTTGGGTATTCAACCGCAGGGTTTTTAGTATCCAACTTGTACCACTTCACATCATCAATCGCGATATCCGTATTGTCAATAGTGAAGTACCAGCCTCTGATAAACCAATCCAAATCCACTGCCGAAGCATCTTCTAAAGTTCTAAAAAGATCGTCTGGAGTTGGATGCTTAAACGCCCAACGTTGTGCGTATTCTTTAAAGGCAAAGTCGAAAAGTTCGCGGCCCATAATGGTTTCTCTCAAGATATTCAAGCCTGTAGCCGCTTTCGCGTAAGCATTGTTACCAAACCCAATAATGTTTTCTGAGTTCGTCATAATTGGCTCCAATTGATCTTTAGGCAATCCCATATAAGGAGCGATTTTATGCGCTGGCCCTCTTCTTGAAGGATAGTTTTCATCAAACTCTTGCTCGGTGAGGTACTGCATAAAAGTGTTAAGTCCTTCATCCATCCATGTCCACTGACGCTCATCAGAGTTCACAATCATTGGAAAGAAATTATGACCTACTTCGTGAATAATTACACCAATTGCACCCCATTTGGTTGACTCTGGATAAGTGCCATCAGGCAAAGTTCTACCATAGTTAAAGCAAATCATTGGGTACTCCATTCCGTTCGAAGCCTCAACTGAAATAGCTACTGGATAAGGATAAGGAATAGTGTATTTAGAATAAGTTTTTAAAGTATGCGCTACTGCCTTTGTTGAATAGGGAGCATAAATACCATAAGCCTCTTTCGCATAATACGACATCGCCATTGGCTTGTCACTTCTGCCCTCAATAGTTACGGCCATTGCATCCCAAACAAATTTTCTAGAAGAAGTCCATGCAAAGTCACGAACGTTTTCAGCTTTGAAATTCCAAGTTTTCTTGCCTGTTGGTTTTCCTTTTTCAGCTGCTTTAGCTTCTGCCAAAGTCACAATTTCAACGGGCTCAACTTCTGATTTTTTAGCTTGTTCCCATCTTTTTCTTTGCTCAGCAGTGAGCACAGTGTTAGGGTTTTGAAGCACACCTGTTGATCCTACAACATGGTCGTTCGGAACAGTCATTTTAACATCGAAATCTCCAAAGGTCAAGGCAAACTCTCCACGTCCTGTGAATTGTTTGTTGTTCCAACCTTGAAAATCAGAATAAACGGCCATTCTTGGGTACCAGCCTGTAATGGTGTACATATAGTTTCCGTCTTCAGGGAAATACTCATAACCACCTCTAGCGCCCGACTCATCTCTTGGCGTTGTATTGTACCACCACTTAATTCCGAATGTCATTTTTTCACCTGCTTTTAAAGGCGAAGGAAGGTCAATTCGCATCATGGTCTCATTGATGGTATAGGTCATGTTTCCACCTTTGGCATCTTTTACCTCAGTAATGTGAAAACCCCAATCATTATCATGTCCATTTAAAGCCACAAGTTGTTCGTAGCTCATTCTATTTCGGATAGAACTTTCTTCCCACTTATACACTGGGTTTTCGGGTTGTCTTACGTTCTCGTCTAAAGAAATCCACAAGTACTCAAGTGGGTCAGGAGAGTTGTTGTGATAGGTAATTTTTTCTGAACCTGTCAGTCGTTGGTTGGTATCATCCAATTCAGCTTCGATGACGTAATCTGCCTTTTGTTGCCAATATTCATGGCCTGGGGCTCCAGATGCGGTACGGTATACACTTGGGTCACGGAGCATTCGCTCCAATTGCTCAAAACGTTTACCGTGGTTGCTATTTATCACTTGGGCCAAAGATTGGCCTGAAATGAAAACAACCGCTGCTACTACGAAAAGTAATCGTTTCATATTCATTCGTTTGTTTGATTTTTATGATTTACTCGATCTCCTTTTCCTCAAAAGAAGACTTTTCCTATTTGAAAAATAGAAGAAACAGGGGTTCAATTTATAAAAGGAATTCTAGAATTGATAGAGATAGTTTAATCTCTTTCCTGTTCAAACAAATAAGGTGCCTACCAGAACTTCATCTCAATCATCATGGTAATTGCAATACCAGCGATGGCCGAAGAAACCACCAAATTCCAATCTCTTCTTGAGACGCTAAAAAGGCCCGTAAAGACCGCTGAAATGATCATGAAAAGGGCTACAATTATCACCTGACCCAACTCAAGCCCTATATTGAAGGCCAATAACTGAGTAATGATACTTTCATTTTTACCCAAAAGACTCTTCAAGTAATTTGAAAAACCCAAGCCGTGGATCAAACCAAAAAACAGCGCAAAAAAGTAATTGAGGTTTAGCACCGAAGGCTTAACCGAGTTTTGCTTTCGAATAATATTGCTGAAAGCAGTAATGAAAATCGTAACGGGAATTAAAAACTCGATAATATCGGAACGAAAATTGACTAGTTCAAAAGTGCTTAAAGCGAGTGTAATCGAATGGCCAATGGTAAAAGCGGTGACTAAAATCAGCACTTTTTTCCAATCTTGTGCCATGTAAATGGCACAAAGTGCGACTACAAAAAGAATATGGTCGAAACCATAGATATCGAGGATGTGTTCGTGTCCGAGTTGAAAATAAAGCTTAAACTGATCCATTCTTGTATTTTGGTGACTTGCTGACAGATTTTCACTTAGCTTTGCAATAATAAAACTTAATTTTTGAAGCACATACAAATAGCGTAATCCATGCCTGCTAAGCTTTTATATACGGTGATAATTGGACTCTTTTGGAGCTTACACCCTTTTCATGTCAGTGTGTGTGATATGGAATACAACAAAGAAGCAAAGGCGCTTCAAATCAGTCAACGCATATTTATGGACGATCTCGCCACGGGACTTCAAAGCTTCCATAAAATGGATTACATCGATACCTACAAACCTAAGGACCCAAAAAAGCTAGACAGCTTGATTAATGAATACATTCAGGCCAAGCTTTTCATTACCATTGATGGCAAAAAAGCCAAGCTCGACTATATCGGTAGCGAGTTAGAAGGCGATGCCCGTTGGTGTTATATTGAAGTAAAAAACATAAGCTCTATTTCTGAGTTAGACATTTCGAACGTTGTATTATTTGAGTCCTTTCCACAGCAAGAAAACATTGTTCACCTCAAAGTGAATGAACAGCTAAAAAGCTATAAACTCAACAAAAAGGAAATTTCACATCTCTTTAAATTTGCCCAATGAAACCTTTAGGTTTTTTATCAATACTACTTTTGCTTACCGCCTGTGAGTTTGGAAAAAAGGAAAGTGTAACGACTCAAGAAGTGGTTCAGCCTATTCCCAAAGCTACTTTTGTAAATTACGAGCTCAATAAAATTTCAGAAAAAAAAGGGCCATGCGCGGCCGATGGAAAGGGAGAGAAATGCTTGAGTATTGAAATTCAGTACCCTACTCTCGATAGCGGGGCCTCTGCCATTGTGCTCGATTCGATCAACCGACAAATACAGCATGATATTTTGAATTACGCCTTTATCAGCGAACCTAAGGATGACTTCAAATTGCTGATTGAGGAAATGAGTCTAGAGTATGAAAAAATACTGGATGAAAACAAAGACTATAAGACAGGCTGGCTTTTAGAAATCAGCTCTGATATCATTCATCAAGACTCAAGCTTTATCAGTACTGCCACTACAATTTTCACCTTCACGGGTGGTGCGCATCCAAACTCAATGCAGGTGTACCGTAGTTATGATTTAACTACGGGCAAAGTGTTAGAACTAGGCGATATCCTTGTAGAGGGCTATGAGGAAGAATTAAATAAGTTGGCCGAAATTGAATTCAGAATGGACAAGCAAATTCCTCCAAACGAACCCTTGGAGGAGCAAGGCTACTTCTTCGAAGATGGCAAGTTCCAGCTCAACACCAACTTTGCTATTATGAACAAAAGCATATTGTTCTATTACAACGCTTATGAAATTGGGCCATACGCTATGGGACCCACTGAACTGGAGCTCAAGTTAACAGACTATGTAAGCCTGATTAAACCCTCTGGCGTGATCCGCGATCTGAAAAATTAATTGTGTTGCACGTAGTGCTCCCACTTTTCAAGTACCGCTTTAAAGTCTTCAGGCAATTCTGAATTGAATTGCTCAAACTGACCCGTTACCGGATGAACAAAACCCAAGGATTTGGCGTGTAGGGCTTGTCTCGGCATAATTTTAAAGCAGTTATCTACAAAAGATTTGTACTTCGAAAAGCGAGTTCCTTTCAATACTTTATCCCCACCATAAGCGGCATCATTAAAAAGTGGATGCCCAAGGTATTTCAGATGCGCTCGAATTTGATGCGTTCTTCCTGTTTCTAGGTTACACTGGATCAAGGTTACATAGCGCAACCTCTTCAAGATTTTATAATGCGTTACCGCATGTCGACCACGGCTTCCATCCTCAATGGCTACGGTGATCCTGCGGTCTTTTTCACTGCGACCAAGGTTCACGTCAATCCTTCCCATTTCTTCACTGGGTTCACCCCAAACTAAAGCATAATAAGTACGCTCTATGGAGTGGTCGAAAAACTGTTTGGCCAAACCAGCCATGGCTTTTTCGCTTTTAGCAATTACCAATAAGCCAGAAGTATCTTTATCTATACGGTGTACGAGGCCAGGTCTACCTTCATTGTTTTGCATGGTAGGCAGGTTCTGAAAATGGTAAGTCAGTGCATTTACCAAAGTACCCGACCAGTTATTATAAGCAGGATGCACCACCATGCCTGCTTCTTTATTTACGATCATCAAGTGATCATCTTCAAAAACGATATTGATTGGAATATCCTCTGCAACAAGTTCAGTATCGCGCGGAGGTTCAGGTAAAGCCACTACGATTTCATCACCCGGATGTACCTTATAATTAGGTTTTACCGCTTCGCCATTGACGAGTACAAAACCATCTTTAATGCCTTGCTGCACCTTGTTTCGGGTCACGTTGGGCAGTCTGTCCATCAAGAACTTGTCGATGCGATAAGGCACTTGGCCTTTGTCGGCCACAATTCTATGATGCTCAAAAAGTTCGTCTTGTTCGTCTATGTCTTCCGCGTAATTCTTCATGTATTCCTATCTGGCTACAAACTTCCGCTATTAAGGCTTATAAAGCAAGGGGATTGGCCCTTGGCCATTAGTTGAACAGTTATTAGGGATTAGTAAATCAGTTGTTTGGAGCTTCCATTAAACAAAGGCGCTAATTCCAGTTATGTCCCTGCCTACAATCAGCGAGTTCACTTCTTTGGTGCCTTCATAGGTATAGAGTGCTTCGGCATCTGCCACAAATCGGGCAATATTGTACTCCAGCAAAATTCCATTTCCGCCAAAAATCTCACGCGCGTGCCCGACAATTTCTCTAGTGTGTTTTGTACAAGCAACCTTGGCCAAGGATGCTTGTTGATCGGTCATGGTGCCTTCATCCTGTAATTTTGAAAGGTGAAATGCCATGCTTTGAATGGCGGTTAAATCGGTAAGCATTTGCACCAATAAATCTTGTACCAACTGGAAACTCGCAATGGGTTTTCCGAATTGATAACGTTGGGTAGAATATTCTAAAGCACATTCGTAAGCACCTCTGGCGCAACCCACCGCTTGCCAAGCTACACCAGCTCGGGTAGCCTTTAATACTTTAGAAGTGTCTTTAAACGAGTTGCATTCTTGCAATCTGTTTTCTTCAGAAATCTCGCAGTTAGTCAAAGTAATCAGCGCGTTCTGAACGGTTCTTAAGGCCATCTTATCTTCTTGTTTTTCGGCCTTAAAACCCTTAGTTCCTTTTTCTACAATAAAGCCTTTCACCTGATTATCGTCCAGATCTCTCGCCCAAATAATGGTCAAGTCAGCAAATGTAGCATTGCCGATCCATTTCTTTTGACCGTTCAGCAGCCAGCTATCTCCGTCTCTTTTGCAGGTCGTTTCTAGTCCACCTGCCACAGCCGAACCAACGTTGGGTTCGGTCAAACCAAAGGCGCCAATTTTCTCCATCTTTTGCATGGCAGGCAACCATTTCCATTTTTGCTCTTCGCTTCCGCAGAAGTAAATGCTGCCCATGGCCAAGCCACTTTGCACACCAAAAAAGGTGGAAATTGACGTATCAACCCTGGCCATTTCCATCGTGATAAAACCTTCGAGCAGATAACTTCCCATAGGGCTGTCGTAACCTTCATAGGTTAAACCAGCAATGTTGAGTTCTGCCATTTTTGGAATCAGCTCCATCGGAAATCTGGCTTTGTTCCAGCAGTCGTTGGCGATGGGCTTTACATGCTCGTTCATGAACTCACGCACTTTCAGCTGAATTTCTCTTTCTTCTGGAGAAAGAAAACGGCTGAGGTGGTAATAGTCGCCATTGACTTCTGGAGGAACAAATTCCTTATTCTTCGACTTGATAATTTTCATGATTTGGTAAAGCTCGGTTTGATTGAGTTTACCTAGGGCTTCAAGCGTTTCGGATACATCGAGTTGCGAAACCACTTTACCAAATTTGCGCAGGCTGGAGAAAACGGACATAGTTTATAGTTTAGCTTATAAACTTGGTTTCTGATTTAAGGTTTAAGCTCAAATATTCACTTTGTGAAAATCCAATTTCTAATCCCCCTAGCCCCCTTTTTTGAAAGGGGGAAGTCACTGCAATATTTTGACTTTATCACAAATCTTAATGAAATGAGGACTGGTTTCCTGACCTCCGATCAACTGATTTCTGATCCCTGATCAACTCTTAACTAATTCCCCAATAACTAGTAACTAAGCCAGTTCCTCTTTCAAAAACTTAGCGGTATAGCCTTTTGTGCTTTTGGCTACTTTTTCGGGAGTGCCTTCGGCTATAATCATTCCGCCCTTATCACCGCCTTCTGGACCTAAGTCAATTACATGGTCTGCGACTTTCACTACATCCATATTGTGCTCAATCACCAAAACCGTATTGCCTTTGTCTACCAATCGATTCAGTACATCCAGTAAATGTTGAATGTCTTGGAAGTGAAGTCCAGTGGTTGGTTCATCCAAAATATAAAGGGTTTTTCCAGTGTCTTTTTTGGAAAGTTCTGTCGCCAATTTTACGCGTTGCGCTTCACCACCCGAAAGCGTAGTGGCATGCTGACCAAGGGAAATGTAACCCAAACCAACATCGTTCAGCGTTTGAATTTTGCGGAGGATTTTCGGCATGTGATCGAAGAACTCTACCGCTTGCTCTACCGTCATATCGAGTACATCGGAAATCGATTTTCCTTTGTAGCGCACTTCCAAAGTTTCGCGGTTATAGCGTTTTCCTTTACAGGTTTCGCAAGGCACATGAACATTCGGTAGAAAGTCCATTTCAATCAACTTCATTCCGGCACCCTCGCAGGTTTCGCAACGGCCACCCTTTACATTGAAAGAGAAACGCCCAGGTTTATAGCCTCTAATTTTCGCTTCTGGCAATTCGGTAAACAGCGAACGGATATCGCTGAAAACACCCGTATATGTAGCAGGATTCGAACGTGGCGTTCTACCAATTGGCGACTGATCTACTTCGATTACTTTATCAATATTTTTGATGCCATCGAAGCTATCGTACTCCAAAGGAGTTTTTCTAGAACGGAAGAAATACTGGTTCAGTAGCGGGAAAAGTGTGTCGTGAATCAGGGTTGATTTTCCGCTTCCAGAAACGCCCGTAATGCAAATCATTTTACCCAAATCGAGTTTGAGTGTTACGTTTTTAAGGTTGTTTCCTTTCGCGCCTTTCAGTACTAACTTTTCTCCGTTGCCTTCTCTTCTTTCTTTCGGCACCTCAATTTTCTTGATTCCTTTGAGGTAATCGGCCGTGGTGCTGCCTTGCGTTAAAAAGTCGTCTGGTACACCTGCTGCCACTACATGTCCGCCATGACGACCCGCGCCTGGACCAATGTCCATGATGTAATCCGAAGCCAGCATCATGTCTTTATCATGTTCTACCACGATAATCGTGTTGCCGATATCACGCAAATCTTTCAGCGCTTTGATCAGTTTCACATTGTCTCTTTGATGCAAGCCAATACTCGGCTCATCCATGATATAAAGTACTCCGACTAGCTGTGTGCCAATTTGGGTCGCTAAACGAATCCGCTGTGCTTCACCACCAGAAAGGGTTCTTAGCGGCCTGTCCAGCATCAGGTAATTCAAACCAACATCCAGCAAGAAGCCGATGCGTTTTCGGATTTCTTTGAGTACTTCCGTAGCAATAATTTTCTGCTTATCCGTCAGTCGCTCTTCTAGGTTTTCGAACCATTCCCAAAGGGTGTCAATGTCCATTTGAGCCAGTTCAGAAATGTTCTTTTCTGCAATTTTAAAATGCAGTGATTCTTTCTTTAGCCTTGCACCATTACATTCAGGGCAGGTTTTAATCGACATAAAGTCTTCGATCCACCTGCGTGTTTTCTCCGTTCCTTCGTCTTTTTGTTTTTCTAGAAAAGAAATTATGCCTTCGAATTTGGTGTTCCATTCTGTGCCCGGATATTTCTTAGAAGTTACTGCCACAGCCACATCATCGCCATACAAAAGCGTCTGCATTACCTCTTCAGGAATGTTCTTTATTGGTGTGCTCAGACTGACCTTGTAACGTTTGAGAATGGCCTCAATTTTCTTGAAAATCCAGATGTCGCGGTAATCACCAAGGGGCGCAATTCCGCCACGGCTAATGCTCAACTTATCGTCTGGAACAACAGCTTCACGACTAATTTCCTCTACTTTACCCAAGCCATTACAGTTAGGGCAAGCACCATAAGGCGAATTGAAAGAAAAGGAATTTGGCGCTGGTTCGTCATAAGACAAGCCGCTCTCCGGGTCCATCAAATACTTAGAGAAATGATGGACTTGATCGTTTTCATCACTCACCATAATAACACCTTTTCCGTGGGTCATGGCAGTTTTTACGCTTTGCGAAATGCGATAACGGTCTTCTTTCTTAGCGACAATTCGATCGACCACAATTTCGATATCGTGGGTTTTATAACGGTCCACTTGCATTTTCGGCTCCATGTCCATCACTTCACCATCGATACGCACTTTGGTGAAACCCATTTTGCGAATCTGTACAAAGAGTTCGCGATAGTGCCCTTTTCTACCTTTGACGACTGGCGCTAAAAGGATCAGTTTCTTTCCTTCGAAATTTTCAATCAGGTGGTCAATCACTTGATCCTCCGACTGACGAATCATTTTTTTGCCTGTATTGTAAGAATAGGCTTCGCCCGCACGGGCATAAAACAAGCGGAGGAAATCGTAAATCTCAGTAAGTGTACCCACGGTAGAGCGCGGGTTTTTCGAGGTGGTTTTTTGTTCGATGGAGATTACCGGACTGAGGCCGTTGATTTTGTCTACATCGGGCCTTTCCATATCGCCAATAAAAGAACGGGCGTAGGCCGAAAAGCTTTCCATGTACCTGCGCTGGCCTTCGGCATAAATGGTATCGAAAGCCAAGGACGATTTTCCAGAACCAGAAATACCGGTAATTACGACCAGTTTATTTCGCGGAATTACCGTGTCAATGTTCTTGAGGTTGTGTTCTCGTGCCCCGAAAATTTCTATGTATTCATGACCAGAAAGGTCTATTGGAGCGAGATCGATTTTTACGTTTTCCTTGAGTTTTTCCATGGATGTGCTGCCAAAAACAGACAATTGGCAAAGGTCAGGATTTACAGATGGAATTACAACTTAGGGTTGATTATTAATGTTTGG
>CAXBPM010000013.1:0-21849 GCA_963977345.1 uncultured Roseivirga sp. | reverse complement strand
CCAAGTATTCTGATTGGCCATTCCTTGGGTGGTGCTGCGGTATTGATGGCCGCTAGTCAACTGGATTTTATAAAATCGGTAGTTACCATTGGTGCTCCAGCAGATACGCCACACCTTAAAAAGCTTTTTGAATGTTCACTGGAAGAAATTGAGGAAAACGGTAAAGCGGTGGTATCATTAGGAGGAAGACCTTTTACCATTAAAAAACAGTTTATCGATGATTTGGATAAGACAGAACTGACTTCTGTTATTTCTGAATTAAGAAAACCATTGCTCATTTTCCATTCCCCACAAGACGAAACGGTGGACATCAAGAATGCCGAAAAGATCTATGTTGCTGCGCATCATCCAAAAAGCTACGTTTCATTAGACCATGCCGATCATCTTTTAACCTCTAAAGACGACTCAATTTATGTGGGTGAAATAATTGCCACTTGGGCCAAGCGCTATGTGGATTTGGAAGTGAATGAAGAAGGGCTTGAAACCACACACCAAGTGGTGGTAAGAAACGAAAAGGAAGACGGTCTCCTTTCTGAAATCATGGCGAATCAGCATTACATAATTGCCGATGAACCCAAAGATGTTGGCGGAACCAACTTGGGCGGAACCCCCTATGATTTGCTTGTGTCTGCATTAGGCGCTTGCACGGCCATGACGATAAGACTCTATGCAGACCATAAAAAAATAGAGCTCGATGATGTGAAAGTACACTTGACCTTCGATAAACGTCATGCGGATGATGCCATAAATGGGGCATCCGCGCAGATGGAATTTATTGATCGAGAGGTGGAGCTAACGGGAAACTTGAGTGAAGAACAACGAGAGCGAATTTTGCAGATTGCAGATAAATGTCCGGTACACAAAACGCTCACTAAAGGCTTAACTGTCAATACGAAGCTTAAGGCATAGCCATAAATCACTTTAAACTCAGCTTTCAGAGAGATTTTTAGCTATTTTGTGAGCTTGTTCAAAACTGATTAAGGATAAAAACTCGCATTAGCTTTACATGAGCTTCAACCAAAATACGATTTTATTATTGGGTGGCTTCGCCATTGTGGCCGTTGCTGCAAAGCAAATGGCTGGCTTTTTTACAAAGATCAAGCTGCCCTTTATTACGGGGCTTTTGGTCATTGGCTTAGTTTCGGGCCCTTTCATTTTTAATTTGCTTCCGAAAGGTGCGGGCGATGGTCTGCACTTTATCAATGACATCTCCTTGGCATTTATCGCTTTTGCAGCTGCTGCAGAACTCTATTTAAAAGAAGTCAGGAGTCAGTTTAAGAGTATCAAATGGATGACTTTTGGGCAGCTGGTCGTCACCTTTGTTGTGAGCTCTATTGTCATCTATTTCATGGCTGGCATTATTCCATTTATGAGCAACTTGAATGCAGCGAATAAAATTGCCGTCTCTCTATTAATGGCCACTATTTTTGTGGCGCGCTCCCCCGCCTCGGCCATTGCGGTAATTACTGAAATGAGAGCAAAGGGGCCTTTTGTTCGGACGGCTATGGGCGTAACCGTGGTGAAAGACTTTTTAGTAATCCTCCTTTTCGCCATCTGTTTCTCTGTATCACAGGCCTTGGTGAATGGTGATCCTTTGCGTCTGAGATTCTTGCTGACTTTGTTGGCAGAACTTACTGCCTCCTTTGGTTTGGGTTTTTTAGTCGGGAAAATCTTGACGCTTCTTTTAAAGCAAAGAATGCATCAGCATTTAAAGACCGCACTGATTTTGGCCACAGGTTATGGTGTTTATGCGTTTTACTATTTCGTAAAAAGTTATACCGTTGAAGAATTCGGAAAGGAATTTCATTTAGAGCCATTGTTGATCTGTATCATTGGTAGTTTCATCGTCACCAACTACAGTAAGTTTCGCTATGAGTTTCTTAAAATTCTGGAAGAAATTGGCCCTTACGTTTACATCGCATTTTTTACCCTTACGGGAATAAGTGTTTCATTGGACGTTTTTATTGAGCTTTTCGGAATTGCCGTTTTGCTATTTACGCTGCGCTTAGTCACTATGGTGTTAGGTTCATTTGTTGGTGGGGCTTTGGCTGGCGATTCTCCTTTGTTCCGAAAAATTGGTTGGATGCCTTATGTGACACAAGCGGGTGTTGGTTTAGGTTTGGCCACCGTAGTTGCCGATGCATTCCCAACCTGGGGTTCTGAGTTTGCAACTGTTGTGGTTGCGGTTATCGTGCTGAATCAATTCGTTGGGCCACCTTTGTTCAAATGGTCCATTAATTTGGTGGGGGAAGGCCATACAAGGGCCAATATTCCGCAATATGATGGTGTGCGCGATGCCTTTATCGTTGGCTTCGACTCTCAGAGTGTCGCTCTCGCAAGGCAGTTGAAAGAGCATGGTTGGGAAGCTGAAATAGTGACAAAAAAGGAGGATTTGAATGTGGAGGATTTTCCTGACCTTATCATTCATCAAGTCAAAGATTTTAATCTAGAAACATTCAAGGGTATTAATGTTGAAAAAGTAGAAGCAATAGTACTCACCCTAACGGATGATGAAAACCTTGGTATTGCTGAATTGATTTATCAGAATGTAGGCACAAAGGATATTGTGGTGAGGCTGAATCAACGTTACAATTTCGAGAAGTTCCACAAATTGGGATGTCTTATTGTAGACCCTCACACCGCTATGGTGAGTTTAATGGATCATTTGGTACGTTCACCTCAGGCGGCTACGCTTCTTTTGGGAATGAAAGAAGGCCAAGACACAATGGACATTCAGGTACTCAACCCGAACCTCAGGGGTATTCCTTTAAGGGACTTAAGATTACCGGCCGATATCATAGTGCTTTCCGTGAACCGGAATGGGCAAAGTATAATTACACACGGTTATACCCGATTAAGAATAGGAGATGTGCTAACGATTGTGGGTTCTAGAGAGAGTTTACAAAAAGTGACATTGAAGTTTGACCGATAACGAAAAAGGAGTCAACCTTTCGATCAACCCCTTTTTACAAAACAACCACATATTACAACCTTAATTTCCTCCGTCTTTTTTAGCCTCAGTTTTCTCTTTGGCCTTTTCTTTCATTTCGGGACCATGTTTTTGCTTCATCGTACGCCTGCCCATATTTTTTCTGTCATTTTTTGGTGAAAACCTGGCTTCATTCCTGTTTCCTCGTTCCCTTATTTCGCCTCGGCTTCTTTGACCTTGTACCCGAGTTCTTTGACCATTTTTTGAGGACTCCTTTAACTTTGCGTATTGCTCTTCAGTTAGAATTTCCTTAAGACGCTCATCCTTGGCTTGTCTTTCTACGAAAGCATCTCGCTTCATTTCTTCTCTCATTGCCTTCATTTTTTCCATGGAGGCTTTGCGCTCTAATTGGCCTTCTTTTAATTCCTTATCTAAGGCTATTTTTTGTTGCTCATTTAAACCGAGCTTCGCTGCCATTTGCTCCGTTTGTAATAATGTCTTATTGCTATTTTGTGCTAACATTTGGTTTGCTGATACTCCGATCAGACTTACCATTAAAATTTTGATTATTGACCTCATTTCCTTTTCGTTTGTTGTGAACCTTGGATTGAAAAGCGAGATCAAGGTTTAACGAGGAGAGAAAAATGTAGAATTGACGAGGTTAGAAAAAGCAGTTTTATCTACTTAATCGGTTATTTCCAAAATGGAATGAAACTTAAGGGAGAATTAAAGTACTTTAAATGGAGTGGAAACCTTGGTTTTGTCCCAGGCCATAATGAGCACGGGGCTTCCGCTTTCTTCAGAAAAATCAATGGTAAACTGCTCAACAACTTCGGGTAGTTCTTCCACTTTAGCACTAACTCTTAAAGCATCGTCTTCTGGGGTATAATCCGTGCCCCAATCGTGAATTTGGTTGTTGAAAACAATTTCCCATTCGGTTTCACCAGGAAAAGTGACTAAAGAATAAAAGCCTGCTTTTAAGGTTTTTCCCGAAAAAGAAACGTCTCTTGAAAGGCGGATAGTAGTGGCTTCGTTAGCACCAGTTCTCCACCATTTTCCGTAGGGAACAAGTTTGCCAAAGATCTCACGGTCTTTCTTGAATGGCCTGCTGTAGGTTACCTCAATGTTGATGGCATTGTTGTTATAAGAAGCAATTTCGGCAGGGCTGTATTTTTTTGTCTGATAAAGTTGATACTGTTGTACGCCAACAATACCACCGACAATGACGGCCAAAATAAGTACTGCTGTGGAAAGCTTTTTCTTCATAACAAACAAATATAAGGATTCTGATCTTTAAGACTTACAAAAAGCCTCAAGGATTATGCCGAGACTTGATAAACGGGAATTTCCTTTTTTAATAATGCTTGCACATGTTGAAAGCCTTTTCCATATCTTTGCGCCATGGCACAAAATGACGATAATCAGCTTAAAAAAATCGCAGGACACGCGAAGGAATACGGTTTTATCTTTCAATCCAGCGAAATCTATGACGGTCTTTCTGCCGCGTACGACTACGGCCAAAATGGGGTTGAATTAAAAAATAACATTAAGCAGTATTGGTGGAAGGCCATGGTGCAAATGAATGAGAACATTGTGGGTATTGATACCTCGATTTTCATGCATCCCACTACATGGAAAGCTTCTGGTCATGTGGATGCCTTTAATGATCCGATGATCGACAACAAGGATTCGAAAAAAAGATACCGTGCCGATGTTTTGGTGGAGGAGTACCTTGATAAAATTGAGGCAAAAATCACGAAAGAAGTAGAAAAAGCAGAGAAGCGTTTTGGCGATACTTTCGACAAAGAGCAGTTTATGGCTACTAATCCTAATGTGCTGAGAAATCAGGCGAAGATGGATGAGATTAGCCAGCGCTTGGGCAAGGGTTTAGAAACAGAAAACTTAGCCGATGTAAAAGCATTGATAGAAGAATTGGGCATTGCTGATCCGGTTTCTGGTTCTAAAAATTGGACAGACGTTCGTCAGTTCAACTTAATGTTCTCTACGGAAATGGGCTCTGTGGCCGAAGGCGCGAGCAAAATATATTTACGCCCAGAAACGGCTCAAGGGATTTTCGTCAATTTCTTGAACGTTCAGAAATCGGGTAGAATGAAGGTGCCTTTTGGGATTGCCCAAATTGGAAAAGCCTTCAGAAATGAAATTATCGCACGTCAGTTCATTTTCAGAATGCGTGAGTTTGAACAAATGGAAATGCAGTTTTTTGTAAAACCTGGTGAAGAATTGACTTGGTACGAAAGCTGGAAAGAAAAACGAATCAAATGGCACAAAGCCCTTGGTTTGGGTGATGAAAATTATCGTTTCCATGATCACATTAACTTGGCGCATTACGCCAATGCGGCAGCCGATATTCAATTCAATTTCCCGATGGGCTTTAAAGAATTGGAAGGGATTCACTCTAGAACCGATTTCGATTTAAAAGCACACGAAGAGCATTCGGGTAAAAAACTACAATTCTTCGATGCAGCAGAAAACGAATCTTTTGTGCCTTATGTAGTAGAAACTTCGATTGGTTTGGACAGAATGTTCTTGGCTGTTTTGAGCGCTGCTTATACGGAAGAAACATTGGCTGATGGTAGTGAAAGAACAGTATTGAAATTACCAGCAGCTTTGGCGCCTTATCAAGTAGCCATATTGCCATTATTGAAAAAGGAAGACTCTGGACTGCCACAAAAAGCAAGAGAAATTTTAGCTGATCTTCAGTTTGATTTCAATTGCCAATACGATGAAAAAGACGCGATCGGTAAACGTTACAGAAGACAAGATGCGATTGGAACACCATATTGTGTGACTGTCGATCACCAAACTTTGGAAGACAACACGGTTACGATTCGCGATAGAGATGATTTAAGTCAAATCAGAATTTCTATTGACGAGTTAAAGGCTAAACTTACAGAGGTAACTTCGATGACTAATTTGCTTCGAAAACTGTAGGACTAATTTTCTGTTCCGACTGAGTTTACTACGGTCTGATTTTCGGTTTATGGCTTTTAATTGAGCTATGCCCAAAGTCAGACCGTTTTTATTGTGCGCTTTTCCATCCCATTCTTAAAATGTACATTGTGTAGTGTTTCTTATAAACGCTATATTTCTTCAACTCAAAACCAACCACAATGAAAAATATCCGTCCTTTCAAGGTGCTCTGCTTATTCTTAGCATTCGCCCTTGTTTCAACAACCTCTTTTGCCCAGCGCAATAAAAAGGAGCCAGCCAAAGCCGAAGTAAACGACCCTTTAAAAGGGATTTCTTTGGGTACTCTAAAGTTCAGAAGTGTAGGCCCAGCACTTACTTCTGGTAGAATTGCCGACATAGCCGTGAACCCATCCAACCATAGCGAATTTTATGTGGGCGCAGCAGCAGGCGGTGTTTGGAAAACTACCAATGCGGGCACGACTTTCACACCAATTTTCGATGGGCAAGGTTCTTATTCTATCGGAACAGTAGAAATTGACCCGAATAACCATAGTGTAATTTGGGTAGGCACTGGAGAGAACAACAACCAGCGTTCCGTTTCTTATGGCGATGGGATTTATAAATCAGAAGATGGTGGAAGCTCATGGAAAAACATGGGTTTGAAAAACTCTGAGCACATTGGTATGGTTGCCATTGACCCTCGCAACTCTGATGTGGTTTATGTAGCCGCATATGGTCCTGTTTGGAGCTCAGGCGGTGACCGCGGACTTTATAAAACCACAGATGGTGGCGAAAACTGGGAGAAAGTTTTAGAAATCAGTGAGCATACTGGAGTAAACGAAGTTCACTTCGACCCAAGAAACCCTGATATACTTTATGCCACAGCCCACCAAAGACGAAGAAGACAATGGACTTACTTAGGCGGAGGCCCAGAGTCTGGTATTTACAGATCGATGGATGCGGGTAAATCTTGGGAAAAAATTAATAAAGGATTACCTGGTGGAGATAAAGGTAGAATTGGAATGGCTATTTCTCCAGCAGATCCTGAAGTTTTGTATGCTGTAGTCGAAGCCCAAAGTGGTCAAGGTGGTTTTTATAGAAGTACCAACCGAGGTGCGTCTTGGGAGAAAATGAGTAGCACTTCTTCCAGCGGAAATTATTACCAAGAAATTGTAGCTGATCCTGTGCATATAGGCCGTGTTTATCTATTGGACACTTTTACACAAATCACTGAAGACGGAGGAAAGACATTTTCCGGCTTGGGCGAAAAAAGTAAGCACTGGGATAATCACGCCATGTGGATTGACCCGAATAATACAGATCACTTATTGCAAGGCTGCGATGGTGGCGTTTACGAGTCTTTCGACAGAGGTCAGAACTGGAAGTTTTTTAGCAATTTGCCAGTTACCCAATTCTATAAAGTTTCGGTAGACAATGAGTATCCATTCTATAACATTATGGGAGGAACCCAAGACAACTACAGTCTGCATGGGCCTTCGCAAACATTAAGCCGCCATGGTATCGTAAGTTCCGATTGGATTGTTACCCAAGGCGGTGACGGTTTCGAATCGGTTCCTGATCCTCAAGACCCTAACATTGTATATTCTCAGTCGCAAAATGGTGGAATTGTTCGTTTCGATAGAAAAAGTGGCGAGGCAGTAAGCATTCAGCCTAAACCAAGAAAAGACGAAAGGCAATACAACTTTAACTGGGATGCCCCTTTGATGATCAGCCCGCACGATCACAAAACAGTATATTTTGGTGGGAATAAGCTATTCAAAAGTACAGATCGCGGCGATTCTTGGGAGGTAATTAGCGGTGAACTTGACCAAGACATTGATAGAAACTTACTGCCGATTATGGGCAAAATTTGGCCTATGGATGCCGTGGCGAAAAATGGATCAACTTCTCGCTATGGTGCTGCGGTTTCTTTAGATGAATCACGTTTGCAAGAAGGATTACTTTATGCAGGCACTGATGATGGTCAAATTAATATTACTGAAGACGGTGGAAAGAACTGGAGAAAAATCAATCGTTTTGCTGGGGTGCCAGAAAACACTTATGTGTACGATTTAATTGCTTCGAAGCATGATGTAAATACGGCTTACGCAGCTTTCAACAATCATAAAAGTGGCGATTTCAACCCTTATGTGTATAAGAGTAACGATAAGGGAAAAACGTGGTCGAGCATTTCTTCGAACTTACCCAAAGGAGCTGTTTATGCTTTAGAGCAAGACCATGTAAACGCAAATATTCTATTCGCGGGAACAGAGTATGGTGTGTTTGTTTCGATGAATGAAGGCGGAAGCTGGACGAAGTTATCAGCTGGGTTGCCTGCGGCAGTGAATGTACGTGATATAGCAATTCAGGAAAGAGAGAACGATTTGGTGCTGGGCACTTTTGGAAGAGGCTTTTATGTCTTAGACAATTATGCACCGCTTCGCGAAATGACGCAAGACTTATTGGCCAAGGACGGTCATATTTTCAAAATTAAGGATGGCTTGATGTACAATACTTGGCAGCCACTTGGTAGTTTGGGCAGTGCAGATAAAGGCTTTCAGGGTGAAATGTTCTATTCGGCAGATAACCCAACTAGGAGCGCAATCTTTACCTATTACTTGAAGGAAGGCGTAAGTTCATTGAAAGCAGAAAGATCAAAAAGAGATGCAGAGGCCTTTAAAAATAATAAAGCCATTCCTTATCCAACATTAGAAGAATTAAAAGCTGAAGAAAGCGAACTTCCTTCCTTTTTGATTTTCACCATAAAAGATCAATCAGGCGATATTGTTAGTGAATTAAGAAGCCCGTTGAAAAAAGGCATTAGCGAAATAAATTGGGACATGACCTATGCTGGCTTTGGCCCTGTGAACGAAAGACAGGCTTCGGTTACCAGTAGTTTGCCTTCTTCCAATGTTTATGTTGTTCCTGGTAACTATACCGTGAGTTTGTCGCAAAATGTAAAAGGCGAAATCAGTGAATTGGTTGGGCCTGTCGCTTTCAAAGTAAAAGACATTGAGAATAAAACTATTCCAGCAGCAGATTGGGCGGACATGGCAAATTTTAAAAAGAAAGCCATGGCTTTAATGCAGGCTGCCAATTCAACCCGATCAGTATTGGGGGAAATGAATGGAAAAATTGCTAACTATAAAGCTGCAGCCAAAGGTTTTTCTGCCCGAGAAAGTAATGAGCTCATGAAGGAAATCTTAGCGCTAGAGTCTAAAGTGAAAGCACTTAGTATTGAACTCAATGGCGACTCTGACTATGGTCAACTAGACATAGACGGTGAATATAGCACAGGGCAAAGAGCACAAAATGCAGTTTATGATATTTTTGGTTCAACCTCTAATGTAACAGGAACGGCCAAAACCAACTATGACATAGCTGCCGATGAGTTTGCCCCAATTCTGCCTAAAGTGAAAGCTTTAGTGAATGAATTCACCCGAATGGACACTAAACTTGACCAACTGGGAGCACCACTTACATCAGGAAGACTCCCTAGCTGGAAAAAACAATAGATAAAACATGCATAGGGGGCATACTTAATATGACCCCTGTGCTATATTTCTTATATTTGCTTCCAATTCGTTTTAACGAATTCTTTTAACCTCACACAATCTCCATCATCACTTGTTTTGTAACTGGTTTTCGATCTTGAATTCGAATGCCAAACGAAGCTTTATGATTGGTGATATCTAATAAGTCTGCTCCGAATTTTTTGATGTCTGGAAATAAAGTGCTTATTTCTGTATTCCAACAACAACTATTGTAGCTTGAAGGAAAGTTTGCTAATAATTTGATTTTATACCCTTGTTGAAAATATAATGTCCAGTATTACAATATTTCATATTTTCACGTGTCGTTCTGTTCAACCAATTTGAGGCTAGTTGTTACCATACTATTTGCTCTAATTACTGGGTCTGGGTTTTCTCAGGACCTAGTGACTCTGGCTAGCACCTTCTTGAATGATAATAAATATATAGAGGCTAAGGAGACAATAGACGAGGTTTTTAAAAAACCTGATGGGGATAAAAGTGCAAGAGCATGGTACACCAAAGGACGTATTTATCATGAGATACTGAAGAGCGATGCTTCCGAGTTTAATAAATTTAAGCCTGACCTTAAAGACTTTGCTGGTGAAGTAGCACTCTGCTACAATAAAACAAAAGCACTCACTGACCCCGAAAACAATCTTTTTCGCCTAGCAAACAATCAGTTGGAAATTCTTTGGGCCGATGGAATTAATAAGGGGTATAAAGATTATCAAGAACTAAAGTTCGAATCAGCAACAAAGTTTTTTGAAATGGCGCAGGCCGTTAAGCCACAAGATACTACGGCTTATTTATATGCTGGATTAAGTGCTCAAAATGCTCAAAACTATGAGCAAGCCATCGATTATTATTTGGCGATGAAGTCTTTTACTAGATTGAGTAAAACGGTTTATAATAGACTGATTGCTTGTAAGCAGGCCATGGATGCCCCGCTTGAGGAAAGACTTGACATGATTGAAGAAGCACTTTTTGAATACCCAGATCACCTACCATACATTGCCGAAGAGGTCAGGGCTTTAATTAGGTTGAATAAGTTTGTAGAAGCTGAATCTAGATTGAATACGGTTTTAAAGCGTTTCCCCAATAATTTTGAACTGAGGTTAAGGAGAGCTGACCTTTTTGATCGGATTTTTAAAGAGGCTTATGTTAATGGATTGCCTGAGCGCTCTGAAAATTATTTTGAGATGGCTTCAGAGGACTATGAAATCTATCTCAATACGTATCCAAAGGATTTTACGGCCAATTACAATTACGCGGTAATGATTAACGAACAAGCCAACCGAGTGTATGACCGAATCAACTTGATGAGTGAAGAAGAGTACGTTATTAATGGTAAAAACACGGAAGAGGTAGGCCACAACTGGACGAGAAAGGCATTGCCCTATATGGAAATGTGTAGGAAAATTAAGTCTGATGATCCAGGAACCATCAGGGCGCTGAAGGTTTTCTACGAACGCCTGAAAATGACGGATAAGCTCGCGGAACTTAACGGAAAGGGATAATTAGGAATGATCAGTGTTGTAGTAGCCTCTAAGAATCCTGTGAAAATTAAGTGTACCGAGCAGGCCTTTAAGGAAGTATTTAAAAATGAAGCCCTTGCCTTTACAGGAATAAACGTTCCCTCCAACGTGGCGGATCAGCCAATGAGCGATAAGGAAACACTTCAAGGTGCAAGAAACAGGGCTAAGAACGCCCAGTCTGCAAACCCCAAAGCAGATTACTGGATAGGAATAGAAGGCGGCATCGCTGAAACTGAAGAAGGAGAAATGCAGGCCTTTGCATGGATTAGTATCATTTCTAAAAATCAAAAGGGAGAAGCGAGAACAGCTACTTTTACCTTACCACCAAAAATTGCAGAGCTAATTCATCAAGGAATAGAATTGGGTGTAGCAGACGATATGGTGTTTAAGAGATCCAATTCAAAACAGTCAAACGGAGCGGTGGGTATTCTTACTCATGATTTGATTGATAGGGCTGAATATTATAGGCCCGCTATTGTATTGGCGCTCATCCCTTTTATTAACCCAGAACTTTACTGATTTAATGTCAAAGAAAAAGGCCTTATCTATTACAGACAAGGCCTTTTTCTATTTCTAAAATCTAATAATGCTTATTAAAAATCTTTCGGTTTTCTTGGCATTTTAGCATCCATGTTAGCAGTTTGCATTACCAAAGCGGCAATGATTACTGCGTTCTTTTTCAAGTCCACTTCTTCTAAGGCTTCATAAATGTCCATGTTAGAATGGTGTGTTCTTGTATTGTAAGCAATAGGATCCTGGATAAACTGGAAACCAGGTAGGCCTACACCATCAAAAGCTAAGTGGTCAGTTCCACCTGTATTGCTTGTGGTAATAGTGCTTGCTCCAATTTCATGGAAAGGCTTGAACCACTCTTGGAAAAGACCTTTAGTCGCTTCGTTACCTTGAAGGTAAATTCCTCTAATAGCTCCTGTTCCATTGTCCATGTTATAGTAAGCAGAGAAGTTTTGGTGTGCCGCGTTAGGCTTTTTGTCTGCCATGAAAGTGTTTTGAACGTAGTTTCTTGATCCGAAAATACCTTGCTCTTCACCACTCCAAAGACCAATTCTTACTGTTCTTTTTAGCTTTACGCCTGAAGTTTTCAAGATTCTCATTACTTCCATCATTACTGCAGAACCAGCAGCATTATCTGTAGCGCCTGTTCCTGCAAACCAAGAATCAAGGTGAGCTCCAACCATTACCACTTCATTTTTCAATCTAGCGTCAGTACCTACAATATCTCCAACTACATTGTAGCCTTTGGTATCACTTTTCAAGAAGCGAGTTTTAGTCTCCGCTTCAACCATTACTTTTTCGCCTTTTTGCAGTAAACGAACCATTCTGTTATAATGCTCAGGAGCCATTTCCATTTCTGGAAGTGCGCTATCATCGTTTCTTGCTCCGTTAGAAGTAAAGAAAGTACCCTGTCCACCACGGTTGGTGTTCAATACCATGGCCACTCCTTCGTCTTTCAACATAGTATAAGCTGTTCTTCTTAGGTTTGAAGCTC
This sequence comes from uncultured Roseivirga sp., assembly GCA_963977345.1. Classification (GTDB taxonomy): domain Bacteria; phylum Bacteroidota; class Bacteroidia; order Cytophagales; family Cyclobacteriaceae; genus Roseivirga. The sequence continues at coordinate 9,414 of CAXBPM010000013.1, read as the reverse complement.
TTCTGAAATCAGCAATTCTGCTTGCATTGAAGTTACCTCCACCTCCGCCACCTCTTACAGTAACATTGGTCATTCCTTCTAGCTCTTCATCAGTATATCTACGTGCATCGGCACTATAACCATTTACGGCTTCAGTTGTAGTTGGCATTAAAACCACTTTGCCTTTAAGGTTACCTTTGTATTTGGCTAAATCTTCTTCAGAGTTTATTTCAACGTATACGACTTCGGCAGTAATTTCCTTACCAGTACCAGGCGTCCATGCTTTTGGAATCGCGATCATGGCTTGGTAGTAAGGTACGGTCATGGCAATGTAGTTTTTGTCTACTTCCCATCCTGGACCGAAATCGCCCCAAGCCTCTACCTTAACATTGGTTAATCCCCAATCTTTATACATTTGAGAAGTCCAATCGTAAGCTTTTTTCAAACCCTCAGAACCTGTAAGTCTAGGCCCGATTCTGTCCGTTAGGTTCCAAGCAATGTCCATTACTTGACTGTTGTTGAATCCTTCGTCTTTGATTTTGTAGATTGATTCGTAATCTACTTGGGTGTTCTGAGCTAGTGCTTGCAGCCCTAAAAATAGAAACCCTAATAATGCTGATATCCTCATTTTTTAAGTTTTTAATTGAGGAGGAAGGTAGCTAATAGCGCTTTTAGAACCTTTCTAAAATATACTGATGGGCAATAATGTGTTCAATCGGGTTATTTGCCCGTCATACTGCTGATCTGAGCAATAAATGAATTAAGAGCTTCATTCCAATTTTCCTTTGCGTCCCAGTTGCTACCTAAGAAAGCAATATTCGTTCTGGTGTCACGCAAGAAGAACTTTACTAGAACTCCTGTTTTGTTTTCTTCACGCTTTTCGAAGGGTAAAAAGGTGTAAACGTTTTTAGCATTGGCCTCTATATAATGAAGCACATAATCTACTCTAGCACGTCTCAAATCAGCATCGGTTTTGTTCTCTACGCTTATGACTTGATATAAAACGGAATCTTTGGCGGCCAAGGCTTCGAAGGAATTCTTTCTATCCAAAAGGTCTTTTTTAAATGAATTGGCTGATAATATGGCTTCAACACTTAATGCTTGTGGGTTGGGTTGAGCAAAAGGGTTAGTATCGATTTGAGGGATGGCGATTTTTTTACCTTCAAACTCTTTAGGTAAAGTAACATAAGCCTGTTTAAAACCCGAAACTGAAGGTTCGAAGAACTCAGCCGAATTACTTAAGAGTAAGTTGCCTTTTGGGAAAGCATCGGTTTTTAGCCTTGTGGTCAGCTCACTAAAAACTGTTTTCAAATCAGTTGTTCTTCTCAGCCAAAATAATGCTCCTTTATCATAGAAATTATCTTTGCCATTAAAAGGCCCCATCCCTAACACAAAGTCATTTTCTTGGTTGAGAACGGTAAGAAAAATAAGGTTTTTAATGTCGCGTTTTAAGATGTAATCTGGAATTTGCTCTTGCATTCCACTCACCGAACTAAAGCTGCTCATTTGAAAATAGGCGGCTGCGTCAATTCCCACTTCTGCAAAAAAGCCCTGCAATTCATCCGCTAATTTTAACCTTTCTTCTACCGACATACTCTTTGGTACATCCATTAGCACAATTGACTTGGAACTTAGAATATCTTGAGGTGGATCGTAAGCCTCATTCATATGAAGCAAGGTCAATAATGAAGCATTCGTCCCTTGAGCATTCAGTGGCGAGCTGCTAAGTAAAAGCAGGAAAATAAAATTATATATTATGACCTTCAAAACTTACTATTCAATTCACTAAGTTTAACATGAAAAGAACCAAAATATTGAATGTTCGATTCATTTTCGTTCGAACTTAACCAAATAAAAATGAAAAAGCATATCCTCAACCTTGCCCTAATTCTCTTATTTGTTGGCGCACCGATTACAGCCTATTCGCAAAATGATTTAGATGCGGAATACATGTTGGAAGATTTAAGAAAACTTTCACATGATGCTGCTGAGGGTAGAAAAACGGGAACAAAAGGCGCTGAAGCAGCCAGACAGTTTATCATTAAACAAATGGATGCTGTAAACCCAAAAAGCTTGATAAAAGGCTACCGTCATCCTTTCACTTTCATTAGTCGTGGCGACACTGTAAAAGGAGAAAATATTATTAGCTACATTAAGGGAGAGTCCGATTCTGCCTTTATTATCACTGCACACTACGACCATGTTGGGGTAATTAATGGTGAAGTATTTAACGGTGCGGATGATAATGCATCTGGGGTAGCGGCCATGCTCGCTATGATGGAATATTTTAAAAGCAATAAGCCGAGACACACATTGGTTTTTGCCGCTTTAGATGGTGAAGAAATGGGGCTTCAAGGAGCTAAAGCAATTTTTAACGACCCAACCATTCCAATCGAAAATATTATACTGAACATAAATATGGACATGATCAGTATCAATGATAAAAATGAGCTTTATGTGGCTGGAACCCACTTCTACCCTAAGTTCAAGTCTATTTTAGAAAAAGTGGAAGTACCGCCTTTGAAATTGCTTTTTGGACATGATTCTCCTGATTTAGGTAAAGACGATTGGACAATGCAGTCGGATCATGGTGTTTTCCACAAGAATAATGTTCCCTTCCTCTATTTTGGTGTAGAAGATCATGAGCACTACCACAAAGGGACTGATGAATTTGAGAATGTGAATCAAGCATTCTATGTCAAAGCTGCTCATGCTGTACTTTATTCAATTCTAGCACTAGACAAAAACCTAAACTAAGTCAATGATCAGCCAGCTTATATCGCACATTTGGAAAAAAGAATCTCGTTCGCCTGTTTGGGCGAAAAGCGTACTGACGAATGTTTTTTTAGGCTTTGCAGCCCTAATGATGCTGGCTTATGTGCTGATTGCTGGTGTGGCAATGGACAAACTTGTGAGGGAGTTTTTCCCTGACAATGACCCACTTGTTTTCGTTAATGGTTTTATTCTCTACTATTTTCTGGTTGAATTTATGCTCAGGTTCTTTTTACAGAATGTGCCTGTTTTAGAAATTCAACCTTATTTACACCTGCCCATTAAAAAGGGGAAGATCATTCACTTTATGTTCAGGAAGAGCCTTTTCAGTGCTTTTAACCTGTTGGCTGTTTTGCTTTTTCTTCCTTTTTCAATCTTGAGAGTTGGAGCCGACTATGGCGCTGTAGGTGCTCTAGGCTGGCTGGCTTCAATTGTTGGTCTTTCTATTACGCTACATTTTGTGGTCATTCTCTTTAAGAAGAAGATGAACGATATACCGAATCTGTTCATTGGTCTGATCGTGTTTGTAGCTGCATTGGTAGCACTGGATTACTTTAATATAGTTTCGTTCTCAGATTTATCTTCTGCCGCATTCGGCTTTATTGTAGAACAGCCAGCTTTGGGGGCTATTCCGATGGTGTTGGCCCTTGTGTTTTACAGGCTCAACTATAACTTCTTGGTAAAAAATACTTACCCCGAAGAATTGGCCATTAAAAAGGAATCAAAGGTTTCTGGAGATTTCGGTTTCTTAAAGCAATACGGAAGAATGGGGGAGCTTATTCAGCTCGAACTGAAATTAATTTTACGACACAAACGCCCAAGAAACACATTGATCATGAGTGGCTTTTTGTTGCTCTATGGCCTCTTTTTTTACACCAATGATAACTACCAAGAAATGGAGTTTATCTTCATGTTTGCGGGTGTATTTATCACGGGTATTTTCTTTATCAATTATGGCCAATTCTTGCTGAGCTGGGAGAGCGGTTATTTCGATTTTATCCTCACCCGAAGGGTCAGTTATAGACAGTTTATAGAATCGAAGTATTGGTTATTTGTGGCCACCTCGACCATCGCATTTGTGGTGTCGTTGGCCTATGGTTATTTCGGATGGAAGATCGTTTTGATTAACCTGGCCGCTTACTTGTTCAACATTGGTTTGAATGTGTTCGCGGTAATGCGATTGGCCATGTTCAACCCGAAAAAGATTGATTTAAATAAAGGAGCCGCCTTTAATTATGAAGGCGTGGGTGCGGCACAATTCCTCATTATGATCCCCATAATGATTCTGCCCTACATTCTTTATGCTCCTTTTTTAATATTTGGTTACGAAGATTTAGGGCTGTTCCTAACGGGGTTGGCCGGACTCATTGGCTTCTTATTCCGAGATAAAATGCTCAATGCGCTCACCCAGTTTTTCATTAGCCGAAGACATAAATTTGCCGCCAGTTTTAGATCCCAATAAACCATTAAGATGATTGACGTAAAAACACTTTCGAAAAGTTATAAAGGAGTTGAGGTTGTCAATATTCCTGAAATGCACATTGCCAAGGGCGAAAGCTATGGTTTGGTTGGAAATAATGGGGCGGGCAAAACTACCTTCTTCAGAATGATTTTGGACCTGATTAGACCCTCAACAGGCGAGGTTCTTTCTAAGGGCGAAAACGTTCAGAATAACGAAGACTGGAAATATTACACAGGTTCGTTCTTGGACGAATCCTTCCTAATTGACTACCTAACGCCAGACGAGTATTTCGAGTTTATTGCCTCTTTGCACAATTACTCAAAAGGTGATTTGCAGGAGTTTTTGAATCAGTTTGATGATTTGTTCAACGATGAAATCAGAGGAAAGAAAAAGTACATTCGCGACCTTTCTAAGGGAAACCAAAAGAAGGTAGGGATTGTGGCAGCCTTGATGGGCAATCCTGAAATCATTTTGTTGGACGAACCTTTCGCTAACCTTGACCCTACCACTCAAATTCGTTTAAAGGTAATTCTACGAAAGTTGAAAGAAGAAAAGGACGTTACCTTAATGATTTCTAGCCACGACTTAAGCCACGTAACCGAAGTCTGCGAACGCATTGTTTTGCTCGAAAAGGGCAAGGTTCAAAAAGACATCCAAACTAGCGAAACCACTTTAAAAGACTTGGAGGATTACTTTACGGCTTAAACCGCATTTGAAAATGCTCGATGAATACATCCTCGTTATAAACGAGGGTGAGATTAGAGCCGCTTTAATCTTCTAACCGAAACTTGATGGTACTGTCTGAGGTGATCACTTTTAAGTGTTGGTCATCCCCAGAAGCTACGGCTTTCTGCTCTCCAAAGAAGTAAACTGCTTGCCCCCAATGCACCATTTCTCCATTAGGACCAGAGGAGAAGGCGGCTTCATTATCCATGTTAAGTTCGAACCAAAAAGCCACAGCTTGAAGATTTCCTTTTGCAATAATCTTCACTTCCTTTTGGTCTTCTTTAAACTCTGAAGTCTCCATTTCTGGTAGTTTCTGAAAGTCATATTTTGAGATGAAGAAGGGATCGCTGAGGGCTGTGTATTCCTCATTTTCTAAAAGCACTCTACCGTACTCTTCGACTGGCCTAAACTGATCAAAGGCACTTAAATCGAAGCCAGAAATTTGTTTTATGGGGTTAACGAGGTACTTATTTGGTATTTCGATCAGTTGTCCAAATATTGACATACCAGCGGGGAGCATAATCCCGCCCGTTTTCATAAGTGCCTTTTTTGCATGGCGCAATGAGGGGACAACACCTTCACCCAAACCACCACAATCTAAAATTTCAGAAACGATCAGGTCGAATTTCTCGGTATAATCAACTCCTTTTTCAAGGTCAGTTGACTTTTTATTGATGACTTTAATTTTGTTCTCATAGCCATTTGCCTTAATGATTTCCTTGGCCACTGTAGCCAGTTCACTATGCATTTCGCAGGCGATAACCTCCGAGGCGCCTGCGCGTGCAGCCATCATGGCCAGCAAGCCCGAACCTGTTCCAATGTCGAGAACACGAGCATTGGGCTTTTCCTTCAGTGCCTTTTCAATGGCGGCTTGGTAGGCATCATTTCTGGCCGTGTCTTCCAGCATATCGAAATGCCAACCAGGGATTTTATAAGACCGTAATTTCCGAAGGCTTTTCTGGGCCTCAACATGGTCTGGCTCTTTATCTAAAACACGAAGAAAGTACTTCTCGGCTTCGGCAAATTTATAGCGCTCTTGCAAATAGCCACCCATGTCCATCAAGCCTTGAATGTCATTGCTATCTAACCCAAGTGCTTCGTCTGTGCTGGCTTCATTAGTTTCTGAAACTTGAGGAGCGACTGGTGCTTCTAAAGCTGTATTGACTTCTGGTGCAACATATTCTCGGCCTTGTAATGCTACCAGTTCCTTGAGTTTCTCAACAAGCTGAGGGGAATCTTGCTTGGTTAAAATACTTCTAATGGCCGCTTCGGCCTTGGCCAATTCATTCTGTTCTTTATAAATATTTGCCAGCTGAATTTCGGCTTGAAAAAGACTCGGTTCTATCTGAATGCACTTTTTAAAAGCAGCTTCGGCTTTGGCTAAATCCTTTTGTTCTAAATAAATGGTGCCCAAATTAAAATGAATATCGGGACGAGTAGGCAGACGCTTGATGGCGTTATTCATTAATTCAATCGCCTTGTCGGATCGGCCTCTTGCTTTTTCAACGGTTCCAATATTAATCAGGGCGTCCTCATTATTGGGATTAATTTTTAAGGCTTCCTGATATGAACGAAATGAATCCTTGTATTTCTTTTTGGCATAAAGCACCGTGCCCAAAAGACTCAAAATCTGATCCGACTTGGGAAATTTACTTTGTAGTTCGCGAAGCTCTTTTTCGGCCGCATTTAAATCGCCAGTTTGATAGTTTTGAATGGCCTTCATCAAACGCTGTTGGGCCAAGATTGCTTCGTTCATTTTTCTGGAGTAATGGATTTGATTTCACCTACATTCCAATCGATGACCAAACCTCCCGCTACGCCATCGGCTGCTTTTTTACCATATAGAAATTCAACTAAGTATAAGGCCGGGTCGTAAGACTTGGCACCACCCGATGAGGTAATGGCTTTGCCATCATGTACAAAGCTGACGTTTTCATATACATCTAATTCTGGAAAGGTTTGTCTGAATTGGCCAATGTCGCTGGGGAAAGTGGTAGACTTTACTTCATCTAAAAGACCTGCTTTGGCCAGAATAAATGCACCATCACATAAGGACATAATGTACATGGCGTTCCCTCCTTTTTCCTTCACAAAGTTAATCAGACGTTCGTCTTCCAAATCTGAACCCATGTTGTTTTCTGCACTGGGCACAACGAGAATGTCAATATTTGGTACATCATCAAAATCGTAATCGGGCAAAATACGAATGCCTTCAAAAGTGGTAATCACTTCTTTGGTGGGAGAGACGATGAAAGTCTTCATTCCCTTTTCTGTATGAAAAATGGTATGCTGAAAAATATCGTAAGGCGCCATCAGCTCGGAGTTATACACTCCGTTGATTGCCAGAAAAGCTACATTCAGTTCTTTGGTGGGTTTATTTTCTGGTTTGAAAACTTCTTTAGTTGTCTGTGCAACTTGTTTGTTTTCTTGTGGTGCCTGACAAGCCACCATGAGCAGAATGCAGAATATAGAAAGTAGCTTTTTCATCAATTTTCGTTTTTATAAATTTTACCATCCTTCATTACCAAGCTCACCTTTTTAAGTGAGGCGATGTCTTTGGATGGATCGCCTTGAACGGCAATAATATCGGCTAAGAAGCCTGTCTTAATTTGGCCAAGTTGGTCAAGGTGAAATTGTTCAGCATTGGCCGAAGTAGCAGAAATTAAAGCAGCCTCGGTATTCATTCCGTACTCTACCATCATCTCCAATTCTCTAACATTTTCGCCATGCGGAAAAACCCCCACATCGCCACCAAAAACCAATTTTACACCTGAGTCTAAAGCCATTTTAAAGCTTTTTCTTTTGGCTGCTATTCGGGCGGGTTCTGGGTCAACACCCCTTTTCCAACCGCCATATTGTGTAATGGCATCGCCAGCGGCTAATGTTGGGCAAAAGGCTACACCCTTTTCTCTCATCATTTTAAAAATTTCTGGAGTGGCGCCATCGCCATGTTCTATGGTTTCTATACCCGCTTCAATCGCCCTGCGCATCCCTTCTTCCGAAGAAGCATGCGCCACTACATAGCGGCCGCTGGACTCAGCAATTTCTACAATGGTTTTTAACTCCGTTACAGTAAACGTAGCCTCGGCTGTGCCGTTTGGCCCCCAACGGTAATCGGCATACACCTTAATAAAATCGGCTCCATGGCCTATTTGATCACGTGTTACTCGAATGAGATCATCAAAACCATCGGCAGTTTCGGCACCGAGCGGTACTTCTACTCCTTCATGAAAACCCTTTGGACCATAACTACCAGTCGCCACAATGGCTTTTCCTGCCACCAAAAGTCGTGGGCCAGGAATGACTCCTTTTTCTACGGCCTGCTTCATGCCTACATCGGCATAGCCCGCCCCTTCGGAACCCAAATCGCGCATGGTGGTAATGCCAGCCATTAGCGAGGCCTCTAAATGATTAACCGCCCTGGCGGAACGTTCGGCAACAGATTCTTTAAGCACTTGATCGTTCCAAGACACCTCATTATAAGGATGCAATAAAATATGGGAGTGCCCTTCGATTAAACCCGGCAATAGGGTTTGGTTTTTTAACTCAATCACCTCATTTGCTTGACCGGTGTACTTTGGCCCAACGTAAGTAATTCGGTTGCCTTTTACCGCAACTACCCAATTGACATGCGTTTCTTTTCCATCAAAAACCTGTTTGGGTTTGAAAAGAAAATCGTCTTGCGCCTTAAGGCTGAAAACTGAAAGGGAAATTAGTGCTGCCGAAAGTAAACCAGTGAGTTTTCTCATTTGGCAAAAATTTGGCTGGTGTCTTTAAAGGCTTTGAATTCTAAAGCGTTTCCGCTGGGGTCGAGAAAGAACATGGTGGCTTGTTCGCCTACTTGGCCTTCGAAACGGATGTAAGGTTCAATCACAAATTCGGTTCCGTGGGCTTTTAGCTTGTCTGCCAGTGTGTGCCATTGGTTCCATTCCAGAATGGCTCCGAAATGGCGGACAGGTACATTTTTACCATCTACAATATTAGCATGAGCTTGGGCCAATTCTTCGGGCTTTACGTGTGCACTCAATTGATGACCGAAGAAATTAAAGTCGATCCATTTCTCGGTAGAGCGGCCAATTTCGCAGCCCAGCAAGTCGCCAAAGAAAGATCGGGTAGATTCGATGTCCTTTACGGGAAAGGCCAAATGAAAAGGAGTGTTCATATTGATGTTTTTTTGGACAAATTGAGCATTTATCATTTGCCGTGCAAGTTCCTCTCATCATCGTTTGCAACGAGGATGCTCGCTGAAAAATCGCTTATGTCTACTCATCCTTGTTTGTAACGAGGATGCTGCACATCTCCTAAACCGTAATTGATTAGCGAAGCTTTGTTCATGCCTAAAATGAAACCGCCTGACATTTAACAGTGTAAATCGCATTAGAAATGCTTTGTTAGTCCCTCCTCGTTGCAAACGAGGAGGAGAAAACTCATTCAGTTCTTCTACAACGGTCACTCAACCTCGTTTGCAACGAGGT
>CAXBPM010000012.1:0-22600 GCA_963977345.1 uncultured Roseivirga sp. | reverse complement strand
GTTTGGAGACAAATAGACTGATACTCGAAAAGTTGTCATTGGAACACTTATCTGATGCCTATGTTTCTTGGATGAATGACCCTGAAGTGTATAGATTTTTGGAAACGGGAGGGGACTACTCCAAAGAAGAGTTGAAGAGTTATTTGCAAGAAGTTGAAAACAAACCTGACTTATTGTTTTGGGCAATTATAAGAAAGGACAACGGCCAACATATTGGTAATATAAAAATGGACCCTGTTAATAATAGGCATGGTATCGCGGAGTACGGGATATTAATGGGGGATCGCCAAAGTTGGGGTAAGGGATATGCTAAAGAAGCTTCAAATGCTGTAATCGATTATTGCTTTTCTGAGCTTGATTTAAGGAAAGTGAATTTGGGAGTTGTTGCTGAAAACAAGGCAGCAGTTGGCTTATATGAACAAATGGGCTTTGTAAAGGAAGGTCATTTAAAGAATCATGGTATATATGATGGTAAGCTTTGTGATTGTTACCGCATGGCTATTTTTAACCCTAAGTATGAGAATTAAATAGTATGACAAGTTTTAATAAAATAATTCTTGGGACTGTTCAAATGGGCGTTTCAGGTTATGGTATTAATAACTTGACCGCTGGACTCACCGAAGAAGAGAGTCTTAAGATTCTTTCTTTTGCTAGGGAGTCAGGAATTTTGATTCTAGATACTGCCGCAGCTTACGGCAATGCTGAAGAACTAATCGGTACGTTTAATTCCGCGAACGAAAAAAATGGGTTTAGGGTAATTACTAAGATTAATCCCAAATCTGGTATTTCCGTTCAGAATGCACTATCCAGTTCATTGGAAAAGCTCAATCAGGGTGCTATTGATACATTGTTGTTTCATTCGTTTGACGATTTTCTTGCAAAGAAAAACTCCATTTCTGACCTATTGATGGAGTTAGTAAATGGAAGAATAAGGAGAATCGGTGTGTCTGTTTATACGGAGTCAGAGGCAAGAGAGCTTTTGAAGTATGATTATATAGATACAATTCAGCTACCATTTAATTTGCTCGATAACCTTTCTCAAAAAGGCAACTTACTAAAGGATATTAAATCAGCGGGTAAGTCTGTTCATGTAAGATCAGTATTCCTTCAAGGTTTATTTTTCAAAGAACTCACATTACTCCCTGCTTTTTTAGAACCCATTAGGTTTGATTTGGAGTTACTTCATTCTCTTTCTATACAGTATCAAGTGACTATGAATAGAATGGCGTTGAGGTATGTTCTGGATCAACCACTAATTGACGGTGTTTTAATTGGAGTTGATTCATTGGCGCAACTGAAAGAAAATTTGGGTCAAATAAGAGATCCGTTGCCTGAAGCTTTGATGAATAGAATCAATGAAATAAAGCCATCTAATGAATTATTGCTAAACCCAGTAAATTGGAAATGAAAGTTATATTAATCACTCAAGCTCGAATGGGTTCGTCACGGCTTCCAGGAAAGGTATTGATGAAAGTGGGGGGCTCTTCGTTGCTTGAAATGCAACTCCAAAGAGCATCAAAGGCAAAAAGGGTTGATAAATTGATTGTTGCTACCTCCGTTAAAGCAGAGGATAGTGCAATTTGTAAAGAAACAAATCGCTTAGGTATTGATTGTTTCAGAGGTAATGAATTGGATGTACTTGATAGATTTTATCAAGCTGCAAAATTGGAGCAACCGGATTATGTCGTACGCTTAACAGCAGACTGTCCTTTAATTGACCCTTTAGTGATTGATGCCGTTATTGAAACGGCCATTAATCAAGATTTAGATTACTGTATGAATAGTCTTCAGGAATGGTTTCCTGATGGGCAGGATACTGAGGTATTTAAGTTTTCTGCTTTAGAAAGGGCATGGAATGAAGCTGAAATTGGATCAGAAAGGGAGCATGTAACACCCTATATTTTTAATAATAGTATTGAAAAAGGGGGGGGCTTCAAGGTAGGAAGTTATGATATTGAAGAAAACCTGAATCACATTCGGATGACCGTGGATGAACAGGGCGATTTCGATGCAATAGAGGTATTGGTAAATGAATTAGGGGTAAATAAAGGCTGGAGGGAATACACCAATTTTATAGTTGCCAACCCTAGAAGGTTTACCAACCAGAAAATAATTAGAAACGAAGGATATTTAAAGTCATTAGAAAATGATAAAAGCAGAGAGCATTAAAACGGGGCAAGAGCTATATAAACGTGCTAAAACCCTTATTCCAGGAGGTACAATGTTACTTTCTAAGCGACCAGAGATGTTTCTTCCAGAACAATGGCCTGCCTATTTTAGTAAGGCGTCAGGCTGTCAGGTTTGGGGGATTGATGGCACACATTTCCTAGATATGTGCTCGATGGGAATTGGCACAAATAGCTTAGGATATGGAAACCCAAGAATTGATGCTGAAGTAAGGCGTGTAATTGACCAAGGGAATATGTCGAGCTTAAACTGTCCAGAGGAAGTTTACTTGGCAGAAAAACTCGTTGAATTACATCCTTGGGCGGACATGGTGAGGTTTGCAAGAAGTGGTGGAGAGGCCAACGCGATTGCAATAAGAATAGCCAGAGCAGCGTCAGGAAGGGATAAAGTAGCTATTTGTGGTTATCATGGTTGGCATGACTGGTATTTGTCAGCGAATTTAAGTGAAGATGAAGGCTTAGATGGACATTTGATGCCAGGCTTAGATCCAGCAGGAGTACCAAGACATTTGAAAGGAAGTGTTATTCCGTTCAATTATAATGATTTAGAAGAGATAACGGCAATTGTAAAGAATAACCCAGATTTAGGGGTTATTAAAATGGAGGTTTCTCGAAATTTCGGACCCGCTACTGGTTACTTAGAAGGGATAAGAAAACTAGCAACAGAAAACAATATCGTGTTGATTTTCGATGAATGTTCATCTGGCTTTAGACAAACTTATGGTGGATTACATAAAATGTATGGAGTGGAACCAGACATGTGTATGTTTGGCAAGGCCTTAGGGAATGGGTATGCAATTACAGCTGTGGTTGGAAGACGGTCCGTTATGGAAGCAGCACAAAAAACCTTTATAAGTAGTACTTTTTGGACAGAGAGAATTGGCCCAACGGCAGGCCTTGAATGTCTAAAGGTGATGGGAGAGATTAAATCCTGGGAAATAATCACCAACATAGGCCTCAGAGTTACAAAAGAATGGAAAGCCATGGGGGAACGTTGTGGTTTAAAATTAAACACAATGGGTATTCCTGCATTGACTTTCTTTTCAATAGATTCTCCAGATTGGTTGAAGTATAAAACCTTTATTACTCAAGAAATGCTGAAAAAAGGAATTTTGGCTTTTAGTGGGTTTTATGCTTCTGTGGCTCACGAAGACCAATATTTAGAACGATATTTTAACGAGCTTGAGGAGATTCTAGCAGTTGTTGCTCAATGTGAGAAAGGTGAAAAAAGTATTAATGACTTACTAGAAGGGCCTGTTTGCCACGGAGGTTTTAAAAGATTAAACTAGTCAGTAAATTCATGGCTTTACTTTAAACAAAGTATTTTGGAAAAAACTAATGTTGTTGTAGGGGGCGGAATTGCAGGGATAGTTACTGCTTATTATTTAGCACAGGCGGGCAAATCAGTTATCTTATTAGAGAAATCTAACGACTTAGGTGGGCTCCTTAGAAGTAAAAATATTGAAGGTAACTATTTCGATTACGGTACACATATACTCAGAGAATCTGGCGTTGATGAGTTGGATCAATTCTTATTTGATGGGTTGGACTTGAAAAAGTTTGATTATCTAAAATACGGATCTTACTATGGTGATTTATTTGAGGGGAACGGTTTCTTAACCGATCACGCACTTACTGCTCCGGATAAAATATCTGCTCTAGAGGAATTGATCGAAATATCAAAATCGCCTAAAATAGAAAGTACAAGTTCTTTAGAGGATCAATTGACCAGTGAGTTTGGAGCTAATTATACTCAACTATTACTCAATCCTATCATTAAAAAACTTTTCTATCAAGAATCAAACACTCTTTCACCAAATGCACACCTCTTCTTTGGCCTAAGTCGGTTAATTGTTAGTACTGCGGACGGGACTAGAAAACTGAAGGGCGATAGTTACTTGGATTCAAAGCTGGCCTATCATTCTTCGAGGGAAGTGCTAGGGTCAATTAAAAGTTTATACCCAACAAAAGGAGGGGTTGGAGCATGGATAGATCATCTTGAGCGAAAGCTTACCGATATAGGCGTTAAGATTGTAAAAGGAGAAGATTTTAAGATTAGAGGAGACGAAAAACGAATCCAAACTTTAGAGACTAGAGACGGAGCATATGAAATTGAAAACCTCTACTGGACAGTTCCACCAATATTTCTTTTTTTCGAGTTGGGGTTAGAAAGGCCAAAATCACAACCTCCACAAAGGCTTTCTAGCATTATAGTAGATATGGTATTTGAAGGAGACTACCTTACCAACTTATATTATTTTCAAGTATATGATCCTCAATTAGCTTCTTTCAGGGTTACCTGTTATGATAATTACAATCCAGAAAACAATAGCAATGGTAAAGTAAAGAGAATTTCGGTAGAATTTTTATCTGCTGACTCAGAGATTGATAAAAGCAAGTTTGAAGAATTGGCCAAATCAGAACTGACTACAATGAAGGTAGTACAATCTGCTGCTGTACTTAAGGTTGTAAATGTAGATGTGGTTAAAGGAGGGTTTCCAATCCCAACCCCTGAATTTGGGGATGCTACTAACTCAATGGTAGAAAAACTTGAACCAATAGAAAATCTAGAACTTTTTGGTAAAGCCAGCGGAAAGGTCTGGTTTATGAACGATGTTTTAATGGAAATCCGTAACCATTTTTTGGGTTAATGAAACTAGTATTTAGAGTTGATTGTAACGCTAAAACAGGGTTTGGTCATTTGTCAAGGGTGATTAACTTATGCCGCACCTGGGTTGACTACGAGGGACTGAATGATTTCTTGTTTATTGGAAATTATAATCAATTCGGGAAGGAGATACTGTCCAACTATGCTTTACCCTATGTTCAAATTAAAACAGACGATTTTTCTGACCTGAGCCTCGGTGAATTGGATGATGGTGATGTTGTGCTGATTGACTCCTATTTGTTGAAACAATCTCAACTTGATGAGTTAGTAAAAAGAGAAGGTAGGGTGATCTTAATTGATGACGAATGTCTATTAAACTATGTAGGTGTTTACGCAGTCATCAACTTTAGATTTAATGCTGAGAAACTCTATAATTACAATTCCAAACATGCCTTTTTGGGTGTTGAATACTTTATTGTCAAGCCAGAGCTTGTTGACTTGAGGGCTTCTAAAGTGGATTTTGAATCAGGCCTATCCATCAACAATATTTTATTATTCTTTGGAGGAGGTTTTAATGACCATCAATTTATTTCGAGTATCATTAAGCACATTAATAACAAGCTACCAGAAGTAGAAATTCTACTTCTAGGGGATTTTAAGGAGATTAGGGGTGAGTTTACTCAAGTCAGGTCTACTCCAGACTTTCACAAACATTTAGTGAATGCAGATGCCTTGATTAACGCAGGTGGCTTAATAAAGTATGAAGCCTCATTTAGTTTAATCCCAACTGGGTCTTTCTCTACTTCTGCTTTACAGTATGAAGACTCAAAAGTGTTGAGTGATTTTGGCGTTCATTCGGACTTCGGGTTAATAGAAGATGGTTTTGTTCTTAATAAGAATGCAAATTTTAATGCTTTTCTCGATGAACCGTCAGTTCGAAAAGAGCTTTATCAGAACGCTAAAACGAAATATCATAATTCACCTACTTTAAATTTAGTAAATAAGCTAAACACGATTCTATGAGCGATTCAATTGTTAAAAAACAGCAAGAGGTTTATACAAAGCAATTTTTGGAACACGGTGACTCCCCAGAAGGCACCTTTAACCAGAATGATGTGATTCAAAAATTGCGCTTTGATCGATTGATAAAACAACTTGATTTTGGTAATGGAACTAAAAAACTGCATGACGTAGGGTGTGGGATTTGTGATTTACATACATACTTACAAGGACAAGAGGTCAATGTAAAGTACTCTGGAACAGATGTAGTGCCAGAAATGAAGGAGTTGGCCCTTAAGAAATATCCTAATATGGAATTTCATGTAAGGGATATTATCAACGATGAAATCGAGGAGGTATATGATTATGTTACTTTAGCCGGAGTATTTAATTTGCCAGGAGATACAGATCGAGAGGAATGGGAAAAGTTCACACTTCAAATGATATCAAAAATGTTTGATTTGTGTACTAAGGCTATTTCATTCAATTTTCTAACTACAAAAGCTGACTTCTATCATCCTGATATGTATTATGCCGATCCAGCTGAAATCTTCGAGTACTGCTCAAAAAATTTATCAAGACATGTGGTAATAGACCATTCATATCCGCTTTTTGAATTTACGGTTACGGTTTTTAAAACAGAAGGGATGAAGGAGAATTTCACAGAGCAACCATTACAAAAGTATCTGAAATAGATGTATCTCAATACCCGGTCTAGGGCATCATCTTTTATCTATCAACAAGCTAGAGAGCATAAAGGAGTCTGGCTAATCCCTGATAATATCTGTCATGCAGTATATGTAGATATATACATGGCAGGGAGTACCATTGAGTTAATGGATGTAGACTCAGAAACGCTGGGGTTAAACACAGATAAGGTTACGGATTATTTAAAGAGGAATGAAGTAGCCGGTATAGTGTTGGTCAGAGCCTTTGGGTCTTTAAAAGTAAATTATGAAAGTTTTTTTGCTTTCATAAAAGATCATTACCCTGAAGTTTATATTATAGACGATAGATGTTTGTGTTTCCCTCAGTTTAATGCTCCAACAGAGACTTCTGCTGATATGATACTCTATAGTACAGGTTATAGCAAAGTAGTAGACATAGGTTATGGAGGGTATTGTTTTTCTAAGTCAAAACTCGAACCAGTATCAATGGAGTTTTCAGAGTCGGATGAAGATAAATTTGATTCATTTTTCAAAAGGTCTATACAAACTGGAGAGCCTATTAGTGAGCGAAGTCTAAAATCTATTTGTGATCTATCATGGATTAACCACTCTCAAATTAATACGGGCCAGTACTTTGATGAACTAAAAGAGAAGTTTGACATGGTTAAACTTCAAAAGGCCAAACTAAATGAGATATATGGCACTATAAACAAAGAAATGATCGTAGGATCAGAATTCAACGACTGGAGATTTAATCTTTTACTGAGTAATAGGAGTGGGATTTTAAAGAAAATTTTTGATCAAGGCTTATTCGCTAGCCATCATTACTACCCACTCGGGCTTTTTTTTAATTTTCAATATCAGAGTACTTGGAATAGGTTATGCGGTGGGATTCTGAATTTGTTCAATGATTTTAGAATGACTGAAGAGGGGGCGATTAGAATCGTGAAAATTATCAATGAAAATGGAGAACCATTCAAGTATGACTAATAATTCTTTGGCCGTTATGCAGCCTACTTTTCTTCCTTGGGTGGGCTATTTTGATTTAATAGATCAATCTGATGTTTTTGTTTTCTACAATAATGTTCAGTTTGTAAAACAGAGCTGGCAAACTCGGAATAGATTAAATGGGGCTAATGGTGTTTTCTACATCAACTGTCCTGTCAAAAAGTGTGAGTTGGCAACCGGTATCGATAAGGTCCAAATTGATAATACTAAAGCATGGAGAGAGAAAATTATTAAGACACTTTTCTTCAATTATAGGAAGTCTCATTTTTTTGAAGAAATCCACCCTTGGATGATTGAATTCTTTAAAAAGGGATATGACAGACTTGAGGATCAATCAATTGCTTTTATAACAGACTTAGTCAAGAAACTAGGAATAAATACCATTTTAATACGTAGTTCAGATTTAGACTTATCAACCAACGATAGAGTTCAAAAACTGATTGATATTTGTGTTTTGAATAAAACAAATACATACATATCAACCCCTGGTGCATATGATTATCTTAGTAATGAGAACGGAGAAGTCCGAATGAATGAAAAAGGAGTGAGCTTAAACTATCATCAATATAGTCCTTTGCCTTATCCTGTTACGGTATCTAATTATGAAGGATACATGAGTATTGTTGACTTATTATATAATGTTGGTTTTGAGAATGCCCTAAGCCATATTAGGGCAGGGAGGAAAGACTTAAAGAAACCTTCTGAAATTAAAGATGTTTAGAATGAATTTAGATCGCTGTTTTATTATAGCTGAGATGTCTGCCAATCACGGGAGCAAGCTCGAAATAGCTCTTGAAACTGTGAGAGCTGCAGCACGGGCAGGAGCTGATGCTATAAAGCTTCAGACTTACCGTGGAGATACCATTTCTATGGATTCCAAGACACAAGACTTTCTAATTGAAGGTACTTTGTGGGATGGTCGCTATCTGTATGACCTCTATGAGGAAGCTCATTTGCCGTGGGAATGGCATAAAGCTATTTTTGATGAAGCTAAGAAGGAGGGGCTTGTATGTTTTTCTTCCCCCTTTGATATTACAGCAGTTGACTTTCTGGAAGAATTAAAATGTCCTATTTACAAGATTGCGTCATTTGAAATTACAGATATTCCATTGATAGAATATGTTGCCTCTAAGGGGAAACCAGTAATAATTTCTACGGGCATAGCTGATGATACCGATATACAATTGGCGGTTGATTCATGTAGAAAAATGGGAAATTATGACATAACGCTTTTAAAGTGTACTTCGAGTTATCCTGCTCCGATTGAGCTCGCTAATCTTTCAATGATCTCTGATTTAGCTATGAGATTTGATGTTGATTCTGGCTTATCTGATCACACTGAGGGGATTGTCGCCCCTATAGTGGCCGTAAGTTTAGGAGCTAAAGTAATTGAAAAGCATTTTATTTTGGACAAATCTGTAGGTGGGCCAGACGCCTCTTTTTCACTGGATGAAAAGCAATTCACTGAGATGGTTAGTGCAGTTAGAGATGCAGAAAGGGCCATTGGGACTATTGATTATTCACTTACTGAAAATCAGAAACATAATAGGAGGTTTGCTAGATCACTTTATGTGGTTGAAGACATTAAAGCAGGTGAAAAAATAACATTACAGAATGTAAGAAGTATAAGGCCAGGTTATGGAATGCACCCTAAATTTCTTCACGAAACTCTTGATAAAGAAGTGACCTGTGATTTGACTAAAGGTACTGCTTTGCAGAAAAGTTATTTAAAAGACCGCTCATTTTAAATAAATGGTTGAACATCCAATGACAATTGAAGAGAAGCGTAAGCTGATTTCGACACGGGACGATAATTATACTTCTTTAATGGAAAAGTTGCCTGTTTTTTTAAATAGCTTTAATTCTCTGGAGAAGAGTGGAAGGTTTTGGGAAATTATTCTTTATAAGTTTGTTCATAAATTTGTTCATGATATTACTCCGCTGGTTTTCGGGAAAGGACTGGAGCCACTACCCAAAGGAGCTTTTGAAAAAATATTGATACCCGTAGATGATAATGACTACTCAAATTTAAGACATCAAAACTCTGTTTTTTATGAGCAATTTTTATACTCAGTTGACTTAAAGAAGTCTATTAGAGCTAAGCACGACACTAAAATAAGTAAAAAACAATTACTCAAAAACTGGATATTTAAACTGAAGCTGATGGTTCCTTCCAAGAAGGAAAAAATGCTTCTGTTTCAAGAGTACTATTCTGAAATTTGGAAGTATTATTATCCAGAGTATAGAATAATTAAAGTAGGTCTTCGATTAACTGAGAGGGACAATGAGGTGAAGATTAATACTAATCTCAGAGAAGAGTTAAGAGAGTTCCTAATAACGGAGGGTTTTACAGCGGTTTTGGCTAACGGGTTATCTTTTTCATTTCCAATTGATTTATTGGAGGGTTTTATGTACCATAACTTGAAGGTCGAAAAATTCACCAAAGGACTTAAGGTAGATTCAATGCTTGCGGGATGGGTGCCTGAATTGTGGACTGCAATACTTTGCGCTTCGAACATTGAACGTGGTGTTGAATTAAGATTAGTGCAGCATGGGGGGAGTTACGGGGAAAGCGATTATTCTTTTGGGGATTTGATTGAACAGAGGTTATGTGATCAATTTTTGTCTTGGTCGCAGAAGTCGTACAATGAGAAAATAGTGCCGGTGATTCCAACTAGGTTGGTCGCCTTTAGACAGAATTATCATCAAACTGTTAAAAATATCTCACACGACAATTTACCGAAATATCGAATTTTAATAGTTGATGGAATGCATTACAGTACACCTACAATTTCAGACATGGTAGGCTGGGCTGGCACTAAAGCAAATGTGGTCAACTTTATAGAGAGCTATTTGGATGGGGAAGGTACAGGAATACTACTTCGGCTTTATAAAGGGAATTATGCAAAAGATGAAAAATTCCACAAAGAACTATTAGAAAGGTTTCCCAAATTGATAATTCATGATGAGAAACACTCTTTGGAAATTGATTTGTTTTGTAGTGAGGAGGTTTACGTTAATTATATGTTTTCAACCCTGAAATGGGAAGCGAATTTTATTGGTAAAGCTGTTAAAACCTTACCAGGTTTGGCAGAGAATGCTCTATAGGTCTTATATTTAATCAAAGAATAAAAAAGTAAAATTTGTTATGACTAACAAAGTGAATAAGGATATTGATCATGAAACTGATAACGAAGAGAGGTTCGAGTTTGGTAAAAACTGGCTTAGTTTCATTCAAAAACTGGATGATGATAGGATTCAAGTGGCCATAGAATCACTCAAAGAAATGTTGGAAATGGATAGCCTCAAAGGAATGAATTTTCTTGATATTGGTAGTGGAAGTGGGTTGTTTTCGTTGGCAGCTAGTAGATTGGGAGCTGATGTTTTTTCTTTCGACTACGACAAAGATTCGGTGAATTGTACACGATTTCTCAGGGATAAATACAGCTCCGAATCCCATTGGAAAGTAGAACAAGGGTCTGTTTTAAACAAAGAGTATATTGAGTCTTTGGGTGATTTTGATATCGTATATTCATGGGGAGTTTTACATCATACAGGAAGTATGTATGAGGCTTTAGAAAATGCAGTTCTACCTTTAAAAGTCGGGGGGAAACTTTTTATAGCCATTTATAATGATGAGGGGGCCAAATCTAAAGTTTGGAAAAAGCTCAAAAAAATGTACGTACAATCCACTATTCTGAAAGGAATGATACTCACTCTTTATACACCTTATTATATACTTAAGAATTTTTTAATGGACGTGTTCTATTTGAGGCAAGCACCTTTGTCTAGGTATAAGAATTTCAGAGAAAAGAGAGGCATGTCCTGGGTTCACGATTTGTATGATTGGCTCGGTGGATATCCTTTTGAAGTAGCAAGTATTCCTCAAATTTTTGATTTTTATAAAAAACACAAATTGTCTCTTGAAATGGTCACTGCTAGAAAAGGAAGAGGGTGTAATCAATTCGTTTTCAAGAAGAATTAAACATACATAGTATCATTTTTAGGGATAGTTAGATGTGCGGAATAGCAGGTTTTATTGACTTCTCACACAATTCCTCTAGAGAAGAATTGGTGGCCATGACCGATATGCTCACACATCGTGGGCCAGACGGGGCAGGGTATGAGTTTTTACAGAACGATAACTATCAGTTAGGACTAGGACACAGAAGGTTATCCGTTCTAGACTTAAGCGAAAATGGCCAACAACCAATGTATTCATTGGATAGACAATACGCTATTGTTTATAATGGTGAGGTATATAATTTCCACGAAATTAGAGCTTGGCTCCTTAGTAAAGGCTATAATTTCATATCAAATTCAGATACAGAGGTTATTCTTTACGCTTTGATCGAAGAGGGAGTTAAAGCCATAGATCGGTTTATAGGAATGTTTGCAATAACCTTTGTGGATACCGTTAAACAAGAGGTTGTTCTAATTCGGGATAGAGTAGGTGTAAAGCCATTTTACTATTCTTGGAATAACAAGGCCCTTTTGTTCGCCTCAGAAACTAGGGCTTTTCATAAGCATAATAGCTTCAAGAAAGAACTGAACCCACGCTCCATTGCCGATTATTTGGATTTCGATTATATCAAAGACGGGAAGTCTATATTTAAATCCATAAACTCAGTAAAACCAGGCCATTACCTTAAGCTTGATTTGACCAATAGATCGGTTAAAGAAGTGCAATACTGGTCAGTTGATAACTATTTTACCGAGGAAAATAAATCTTTCGATTTAGCATCAGCTACTGACCAGTTGGATAAGCTTTTGGTAGATGCATGTAAATTAAGAATGGTGTCTGATGTGCCCGTGGGTGTTTTTTTAAGTGGGGGACTAGACAGCACCACAGTGGCTGCAATCCTTCAAAAGCATCACAGTTCGACCATTTCCACATTTACAATTGGTTTTAAAGAAAAGGAATTTAACGAAGCCGAAAAAGCCAAAACCATTGCCAAGTATTTAGGGACTGAGCATCATGAACTGTATTGCTCTGAACATGAATTGCTGGATATATTCCCTCGACTTCCAGAAATCTATGATGAGCCTTTTGCTGATAAATCAGCTATTCCAACCACTTTAGTAAGCGAGTTTGCAAAGAAACATGTTACTGTAGCCCTTTCGGCAGATGGAGGAGATGAAGTCTTTGCAGGCTATAATAAATACTCAGACGTACTTGAAAACTATACCAGACTTATTTCACAGAATAGCTTTTTTCGAAACAATAAGAGACGAGGCTATAAAATGCTTCATCATTTGGCATCCTCTGCCTCAGGGGCACAGTCAAAAGTAGCATTAAAGGCCTTTTCGGAACTGAAATATTTAGGGCAGTTCCCTAACGTTGTTGGAATGATGGTTTCAAGTGCTCAAAATTTTGGAGAGCGGGATTTGCAGAAACTGCTGTTAAAATATCAGGGAGTTCACAAGGGAAATGATATTGCTCTTAATCGAGATCACTTGGCTCAAATTCAGGCCTATGACTACAAAGATTATTTGCCTAATGATATTTTGGTAAAACTGGACAGGGCTGCTATGAGTGTAAGCTTGGAAGGCCGAGAGCCTCTGTTAGATCATCGAATTGCAGAGTTTGCAGCTGGACTACCTAGCAATTTTAAATTGAACAGTGGAATAAAAAAGTACATTTTGGCAGAGGTTAATGCTAGATATATTCCGCGTACTCTTACAGAAGGCCCAAAAAAAGGTTTTGCCATACCTAAGAAAAAATGGATGCAAACACACTTAAAGGAGCAAATAATGACCTATTTAAGTGACGATATGGTTAGAGATTCTGGTGTTTTTGACTTGAACTATGTTCGTGGACTCAGAAAGCAGTATGAAAGGGGGCATTCAAACAACAGAGTCTGGAATATACTGCTATTTCATATGTGGTATGAACGATGGATGAAGTAAAACAACGCAGTTAAATGAAGATCATAGTAATCAACGCCCATTACACACATATCCTTGGCGGATCAGAAATTCAGTGTCATCAAATTGCACAAGGGTTGACTGAATTGGGCGTTGAGTTGACCTATCTCGCTATGGGAGGCTACGATAATACAGTTGAACTTCCCTATGAAATTCTCCCCATAGAGAAGAACTCAAATTCAATTATTGAGGCCTGTAAACAACTTCAGCCCGATGTTATTTACTGGCGGTTTAATAAGAACCTTCTGGCTTCTGTGTTTAAGGAAATCAAATCCCTTAATATTCGACTCGTTTTTTCTGTTAGCCACATTCATGATTTAGAACCTTTTGCTTATAAACCTATCCCTAATCTGGGATTTTTTGCTCGTGGAAAGAGGAGGGTTGCTCACCTAGTTAAAGGGATTCAGTTTCAAAAAGCTTTTAAGAAAGTGGACGGGGTTGTTTGTAATAACGAAGAACACTTAAGTTACATTAAGCACACCAACAAAATTTATGTTCCAAACTCTCCTTTTTTAGAGTTTGATGAATTTATATGGCCTAAACCATATGTTGTTTGGGTTGGGAATATCAAGGCTCATAAACACCCAGAGTTATTTATTGACTTGGCTGAATCATTAAATGATCAAGACGTTGATTTTTTAATGGTTGGAGCTATTCAACAAGAGGCTTATGAATATCTAAATACTTCAAAAACACAGCCCACCAATTTTCATTTTATAGGTCCAAAAGAGATTATGGAAACTAACGGTATCATAAAGTCTTCCTTGTTTTTGGTACACACCTGTGAACCTGAAGGTTTCCCCAATGTCTTCTTGCAGGCTTGGGGTTTTAGTAAACCGATTATTTCCCTCCAATTTGATCCAGCTCATTTGCTGGAGAAGTATCAACTGGGTTTTCATTCTAAGAATTATGGGCAATTTGTAAAAGACTGTTATAAACTAATTGATGATCACACTTTAAGGACAGAGATAGGGACAAGAGGCAATACTTATCTAAATGAGCATTTTGTGAAGGAAAAGAACTTTGAAAAATTGATTTCATTTTTGTCATCCACACTGAAAAAATGAAAATTCTTTACCTCTCCACTTCCTATATACCTTACAGAAGGGCTGATAGCGTTCATGTGATGCATATGTGCCAAGCCTTAGCCCTGGCTGGTCATACTGTGAATTTGGTATATAAAAAGAGTAGTAAGTTTTCAGAAAAGACGGCAGACCCATACGAGTTCTATGGTGTACAGAATGCTTTTCAACTCAAAGGGATTAGCAGACCTGCCTTTAAGGGGGGAGGTTTACTGTATTCATGGGGGATGAAAAGGTTTTTGAGAAGACAAAAGAACAATACTGATTTGATTTTCTCACGAGATATTGCGGGAGCATTATATGCCATCGAATATAAGTTACCTCTGATTTTCGAAACTCATGTGATTCCTGATACCAGTAATCATATAGACAGCATTAAAAAAATCCTAGCTTATTCTGAGCTAGTTTCTGTGGTGATTTTAACCAATGGGTTACTAAAGGACTTTAAAAGTAAATTTATCAATGAGTTATCTGATCAAAAGCTGATTGTGGCACATGATGCCTTTACTCCAAAGGGGGAGGGGCCTGTTTTTAATATAAATACTACAGGTAGACGGCCTGCAATTGGGTATGCAGGGAATCTTTATGCTGGGAAAGGTATGGAGGTAATTGGCCTCTTGGCAGGCAGACTACCGGAGTACGATTTCAATATTGCTGGTGGAGAAGAAAAAGATATTGCTCACTGGAAATCTATTTTTCCATTTCGAAACCTTAATTTTGTGGGCTTTATGCCCCCTGCTGAATTAGCCAGTTTTTATCAAAAACAAAACGTACTGTTGTTACCACCACTTAAAAAATCCCTCGGCTTGTCGGGCAATAATATTGCAGGGTGGATGTCTCCTATGAAACTTTTTGAATACATGAACACTGGTAGGCCTATAGTTGCTTCAACCTTAGAAGTACTGAAGGAAGTTCTGGATGACGACAGAAATGCTCTGTTGGCCGACCCTGAACAGTTGGATGAGTGGGTAAATGCCATTAACAAGCTGATTGATGATCAGGTGTTGTCTAGGACTCTATCAGCAAATGCCTATAAAGATTTATTGAGTAATCATACTTGGGAAAAGCGAGTTGAACATATTCTAAATTCGAGTAACCTATAATGTGCGGAATATTCGGTTACATCACCAAAAGAGACAGTCTTCCGGCCAGAGAAGAGCTCGTAAGGGCTACTGACAAAATGCTCAGTCGTGGCCCCGACCATGGAGGGTATTGGAATAATAATGAGGTTTTTCTCGGAATGCGAAGGCTTTCAATTATTGATCTCAATTCAGGAAATCAACCGTTGTTTTTTCAAGGTAAAGATGTTGTACTTGTTTTCAATGGTGAAATATATAACTACAAAGAGATAAAAGAAGAGCTAACCAAGCTTGGTCACAAATTCAAGACTACATCCGATACTGAAGTGATTCTATTGGGATATATTCAATGGGGTAAGGAAGTTTTAGAGAAGCTCAATGGAATGTTTGCCTTTGCCATATATGATGACCGTGAAAACGAGGTTTTTATAGCGAGAGATCGATTGGGTGAAAAGCCTATTTTTTTCTATGAGGATCAAGATAAATTCATTTTCGCCTCTGAAACAAAGGCAATATTGGCATGTCATGGTGTAGATAAAACGTTGAACCCTTCCATAATTAACTATTTTTTTACTTTTGGGTATAGTAAACCTCAAAAAAGTATTTTCAATAAAATCCGTAAGCTCAACCCAGGCTCCTATTTTCTTGTGAAAGAAAATCAAGTTCACGAAAACAGATATTGGAACTTATCAGATTTTCAACTTTTGTCTGAGTCAGAAGAGACTGTTGAGAATAATGTTGAGCAGCTTCTAGAGGATGCTGTTGAAATGCGAATGGTAGCAGATGTGCCAGTCGGTGCCTTTCTAAGTGGAGGCATAGACTCGAGCTTGTTAGTTGCGATGATGAGAAAACATCATAATGATGTTCAGACTTTCACAATAGGCTTTGACGCATCGAAAGGATATGATGAAACGCAAGATGCAAAGGCGGTAGCAAAGTACTTGGGAGTAAAAAATACCTGTTTTACTTTAGGTGAGAATGAACTAATGAAAGTGTTGCCAGCTTTGGCAGGCTATTACGATGAGCCCTTTGCGGATGCTGCAGCATTTCCTCTCTATTGTTTAAGTGAATTGACTAAGTCTTCAGCAAAAGTTATCCTTTCAGGAGATGGAGGAGATGAACTTTTTGCAGGTTATGGTCGGTATAAGAAAGCATCCCAATATGCTAAATTGGCTAAACTTAGTGGGAGGGTACCAAGTGCAGTTTCTCCATTGTTTGACCTTTTGTCTAAGGTGTCAGGTAGAAAGCACTTTGAGGGAATCGGGAAGTTCGATTTCTATGACTTTTACCAAAAGTCCTTTGAGATAATGTCTTTGAGAGAAAGAGAGAACTTACTTATTAAGTCATCAATAGATGACAACCTGTTGAGTGAGGACTATAGGGATTATGGGGAACAATATTACAGGAACTCAGGAAGGGATGTAATTAATCATCTTCAAGTAATTGATTTAAGTACTAGACTTGTTGAGTCTTTCCTTCAGAAAACTGATAGGGCAATGATGGCCCAAAGTATTGAAGGACGTTTGCCATTTCTTGATCACAGACTAGTGGAATATGCTATGAAAATTCCAGGTACACATAAACTGAAAGGCGGAGAGAGTAAATATATATTAAAGAAAATACTCGGGAAATATTTACCTTCAAACATGGTTTATAGGCCAAAACATGGTTTCAATGTACCTTTGGAGGAATGGATAGTGACCAATTTCTCTTCTTATTTAGAGGGGATTCTACTTGATTCTCAATGTTTGAATCGTCAAATCATTAAGGAGGAAACAATAATTAAAATGATCAAAGAAACCAAAGAAGGCTCGGCTATTCATGCCAGAAAACTTTGGTTGCTTTTGAACTTTGAACTTTGGTGCAGAAATAATCTATAACAATGAACGTAGCTATAATCACTGCCCGTGCTGGCAGTAAATCCATAATCAATAAGAATATTTTAGAGGTAAAGGGGAAACCGCTTATCTACTACCCAATTAAGGCATCGCTAGATGCGCTTAAGATTGATAAAGTTTTTGTATCCACCGATGGTGATGGTATCGCAGCGGCATCAGAAAAATATGGTGCTACAGTTATTCCTAGACCCGATGAACTGGGAGGTGATACTATCAATCATGGTGATGTGATTAAGCATGCCGTGGAATGGGTAGACGAACGCTATGATAACCTCGAAAACGTAGTGTTGCTTCTAGGGAATACAGTGTACATAGATGGAGAAATCATCGATAAATGCCTTCAAAAACTTGATGATGAAAAGGAATTGGATTCATGTATGACCGTGTGGGAAGCACAGGATGATCACCCATTACGAGCGATGGAAATTGCTGAGGATGGTTTATTAAGGCCTTACGGAAATGTAGAGCGAAATGTATCTACTGAAAGACAATCTTATCAGAAGGCTTATTATTACGACCAAGGCGTCTGGGCTTTTAGGAAATATACTGTCCAAGGACATGACGGACCAAATCCGTGGTGGTGGATGGGTAAGAACTCTGCTCCAATCATCCGTACTTGGGTTACTGGTCGAGACATCCACACTTATTTTGATGTTGGCATTAGCGAATGGTGGTTGGAAGGACTGGATAAAATAAAAGAAGCACTGAGTAAATCTTCTGAAAGTGGGCTTTAATATTTTTTAGGCTAATGTTATTTAATTCAATTGAGTTTGCAATATTCCTTCCGCTGGTATTTTGCATTTACTGGCTTGTCTTAGGGAAGAACTTTAAGCTACAGAATTTATTTCTGCTACTAGCTAGTTATGTGTTTTATGGCTGGTGGGATCCTCGATTTCTGATTCTGATTTTACTCAGTACCATTGTGGATTTTTATATTGGTATCGGTCTTAATAAATACTCTAGTCCCCAAATAAGAAAATCACTATTAGTTACAAGCCTTGTTGTTAATATAGGAATACTCTTTATTTTTAAATACTACGGTTTCTTCGTTCAGAATTTTGTTGATGCATTTACCTTTTTTGGAAGTCAATTAAACATTAGTTCATTAAACATTATTCTGCCAGTAGGGATTAGTTTTTATACTTTTCAGACTCTGAGTTACTCAATAGATGTTTTTAGAGGGAAACTGGAACCGACTCGGAATTTTATATCTTTTGCGGCCTTTGTGAGCTTTTTTCCTCAACTGGTGGCTGGTCCTATTGAACGTGCGACAAATTTATTGCCACAGTTCTATAAAAATAGAGTATTTAACTATGCTCAATCTGTTGATGGCCTTAGACAAATATTATGGGGACTATTCAAGAAAGTTGTTATTGCAGATAACTGTGCAGAGTACGTTAATGTTGTGTTTGGAAATCACCAATCTTACGAGGCTAGTAGTTTAATCGTTGCTGCTTTATTCTTTTCAATTCAAATTTATTGCGATTTTTCGGGCTATTCAGATATAGCTATTGGTACTTCAAAGTTGTTTGGGTTTAAATTGATGAGGAATTTTTCCTACCCTTATTTTTCGAGAGATATCTCTGAATTTTGGAGGAGGTGGCATATTTCATTATCTACGTGGTTTAGAGATTACTTATATATTCCATTAGGAGGAAGTAGAGGAGGGCTCAATAAAAAGATCAGAAACACTTTGATAATCTTTTTGGTAAGCGGTTTTTGGCATGGTGCCAACTGGACATTTATTGTATGGGGTGGGTTGAACGCATTATACTTCCTACCCTTACTCTTATCAAATAAAAATCGAATTAATCTAGATGTCGTTGCGGAAAACACAAGGTTACCGAGCTTCAAAGAAGCCACGAGTATACTTGTGACTTTCAGTTTAACCACTTTTGCTTGGATTTACTTTCGGTCAGAATCGGTTGTAGATGCCAATCAATATATAGCGGGTATTTTTAATATGGGTATTTTCACAACCCCAAGGTCTTTAGGGATAGAAAGAGCTCTAATTACATTTGTTTCAATTTCTATTCTGATTTCTACAGAGTGGTTTGGCAGGAGGAAAGAATATCCTTTGGAAGGGTTTGAGCATCATGCAAAACCATTTCTAAGGTACTTTACATACTATGCAATAGTGCTGGCATTGTTCTTTTTCTCTGGGAATCAACAAGGTTTTATATACTTTCAATTTTGATGTTGACGAAATTAATTAGAAAAGTAGCCTACTTTATATTCCCACTTTTGGCGGGGCTTGTTTTTTTGAGTTATCAGTTATTTCAAAGCAATGAAATGCTACCTGATATAAATGCTAATGTTGTTTCACAAGAAAAAACATTGACGGGGTTTATGTACAATGAATCCAATATAGCTCACATTAAATGGCGTAAGGTAAATGATCTGGCCAAATATGATATTTGGGCTTTGGGTTCATCACGTGTATTGGCTTTTCGAGAAGAAACTTTTAATACCTCCTTTTATAACCTTGGATATACGGTTTCAAGAATTGCCGATTTTGAATCACTGCTTAGTAAGGTAGCCCCTGAGAAATTACCCAAGTATTTAATCTTAGGGCTAGACCAATGGGCATTTAATAATGATTGGGATAATGAGGCAAATCAGAGCATAAGTGAAACATGGGCTGTGTATGATGAATTCCCTAATTACTCGTCTTTCAAAAGCTTAGCATCGTTGATGGTAAGGGGAAAATATTTACCTAGATGGGGGGCTAGGGGCGAAACTAAAGAATATGGGTTGAATGCAATAGTCAACCAGACGGGATTCAGACGGGATGGGAGTATTTATTATGGATCTGTTACTGATAGGTTAATAGCTGAAAAGGAAATTCAAAGTGAAATTTTTCTTGACACATATAAGAGAATAGAATCGGGTAATAGAAAGTTTCAATTTGGGGATAAAGCCGATCTTATTATTTTAAAAGAGTTAGAAAGTTTTCTAGCGTTTTGTAAAGAAAAGAAAATCGAGGTAATTGGCTTTTCACCTCCCTTTGCAGATCGTATTTATGATAAAGTAATTAAAACCGGCAAGTATCAATATATGATTGATTTACCCGATCAACTCCAAGAGATATTCAAAACCTTTAACTATGAGTTCTATAGTTTTCCTAACGTGGGCCTTTTTGGCTCATCAGATGCGGAAGTTATAGACGGGTTCCATGGTGGAGAACTCTCATATGGAAAAATGTTGATGTCTATGCTTGAATCAGGTTCACGGTTAAAAGAGGTTATCAGTATTGATGAGTTAAAATATCATATTGAAAATCCAGTTAATCGCTACACGCTATATCAGTATTATTGATCAATCAGGAATATTTTTGAAGTAATTAAATAGTTAAGAATAAATGACTTATAAAATACTTACAACCACCTCTTCTTTCGGTAAAGTAGACCCAGCCCCTTTGGCTTTATTACAAGCAGAAGGGTTTGAGGTAACGGTGAACCCCTATGGAAGAAAGCTATCGGTAGAAGAATCAAAGGAAATACTGAAAGGCTATGATGGTTTAATAGCAGGCACAGAATCACTCAATGATGAAGTGCTAAATGCGGCCCCAGACTTAAAATACCTATGTAGGTTAGGGGCAGGCATGGATAATGTAGATTTCAATGCTGCCAAAAAACTTAATATTCTAGTTGAAAACACACCAAGCGCCCATGTCGATGGTGTAGCAGAACTTACCTTAGGTGGTATTCTGTCTTGTTTGAGAAGTATTGCCAATGCCCACACGAACATTACCAATGGTATTTGGGAAAAGCCAATGGGGAGCCTTTTGAAGGAAAAAACAGTCGGTATTATTGGCTTGGGTAGGGTAGGTTCTCGACTAGTTGAGTTGCTGGCTCCTTTCAAAGTAAAGGTATTGGCCTTTGATTTATACCAGAATACTGAGTTTGCCGAAAAACACAATGTGAACTATGTTGTAATGGATGAACTAATCAGTACATCAGATATTATTACAATTCACACTCCATTTTCGCCAGAGGCCAAGCATATGATTAATGCTGATTTTTTGGCTAAAGCAAAGAAGAGCCTGTGTCTCGTAAATGCATCTCGCGGAGGTTTGGTTGATGAAGATGCATTACTTGAGTTTTTGAATTCAAATCCCACGGCTTCTGCTTATCTTGATACTTTCGAAGAAGAGCCATATACAGGCCCTTTGAGTAAAATAAAAAACTGCACGCTTACTCCTCATATTGGTTCTTACGCAAGTGAAGTAAGAATTAATATGGAAATGGAAGCAGCGAAAAATGTGATTAACTTCTTTAAAAAATAATGAGTAAAGTTCTAGTAACAGGAGGTTCAGGATTTTTAGGTAGCCACATAGCCGATGCACTTTCTGATATAGGGCATGAGGTTACAATTCTAGATCATGTAGAATCACCCTATTTACGAAATGATCAAAGCTTCATTAAGGGTGATGTCTGTGATGCAGATAAACTGGTAGAACAGCTTTCGGGTTTCGATTATGTATATCATTTAGCGGCTCTAGCAGATTTGAATGCCGCGAAGGCTCGGCCAATAGACACGGTTGCTATCAATATTCAAGGCACTGTCAACATGCTTGAGGCTTGTAGAGTCAATAAGATAAAACGATTCGTTTTTGGCTCCACAGTCTATGTTTACAGTCGCGAGGGTAGTTTTTACCGATGCAGTAAACAGGCGTGCGAAAATTATGTAGAAGAGTATTTCAATCAATTTGGCTTAGAATATACTATCCTCCGATATGGTAGCCTATATGGCCCAAGAACGGATATGGCCAATGGCGTTTACCGTTTACTTAAGAATTTCATGGACCAAGATGAAATGGAGCATAGTGGTAAATCAAGTGACAAGCGTGATTATATTCACGCTTTTGATGCCGCTAGGTTGAGCGCGTTAATTCTAGATTCACAGTATGCCAACAAGAATTTGATACTGACAGGGAATGATAAGCTTGAGATTGGGGATCTATATAAAATGTTCAGCGAAATCTTGGGCAAAGAAGTGAAAATAAGGTTCTTGGGCGATGAGGGAACCACCAATGGACATTATAATATTACACCTTACGCTTATACACCTAAAATTGGGCACAAGCTGGTTTCAAATGAGTTTGTAGACATGGGGCAAGGGTTAATTCAGGTCATTGAAGA
>CAXBPM010000011.1:0-23153 GCA_963977345.1 uncultured Roseivirga sp. | reverse complement strand
GAAGAACAAGCTCACTTGATTGCTGAGTTGTTTGAGGTATTGGAAGAAGGTAAAATGCCTCCTGCAAAAACGGTGGAAAGAAATCCTGAAGTTAAATTGACAGATGATGAGACCAAAGCACTGTTGACTTGGGTTGAAGTAGAAGAGAAAAGAATCAAAGGGAAATAATTAAGACTTTGAACCACATAAAAAAGCCTTTCATTCGCTAGAATGAAAGGCTTTTTGCATAAAGGCTTTTTGGTTTAGATTTCTCTTATTAAGTCCATCAATCCAGCGTTTTTACCTTTAGGTCTTACGATCATCATAGGTATATTATTGTTGATTTGGATGAGTTGCTCAGCCCTGCTTCCAATAAATAAAGCTGTGGTGGCTGTTCTTCCTTTAACCCCAATAATGATTGTAGTTGGTTTATGCTCGTTGGCAAAATCAATAATATCATTGACTGGATTGTCATCCGTGTCAAGTGAGTAAACGACCTCAATATCACAGCCTTCATGGTCAATGCCGGCCATGAATTTTTTATAATCCCTTTCTGCATTTGCTTTCATTACCTCTGCAAACTCTTCATAGGTTTTTCCAGAATAATGGTATCCACCTGGTACGGTAAATACATTTTGGCAAATGATTTTTATATCGTTGTCGTATTTTCTTGAAATACCTATCGCTTCCTCCATTGCGATTCTAGAATGCACAGAGAAGTCACAGGGCACGTGAATGAGGTTTAGATTAGAACCTGATTCTTCGGGTATAATGAAAAGGCCGCAGTCAGCTCTACGTGCCAAGCGATTGGAAAGAATCCCCCCGCCAATAAAGTTCTTGTGACGTCCCATCATAATTAAGTCTATGCCATTTTTTTCGACAAACTTAAGAATGGCTTTAGCGGGAGAACCTTCTTTGATATGTACTTCACTGATAGCCACTAATTTCTCTGGCATAGAGGAAGACACCAAATCTTGGATCATTTTCCTTCTTTCCTCTATGGATTTCTCCTTTATTTCAGGGAAGCTCTTTAGAACTTCATCCGGAATCTTCATTTCGCTAATACTATTGAAGAAATGAATCTCTTTTGTCTCATGTGCGGTGGCAATTATCTCAATAAATCTGAGAAGTGTTTTGTCAACATCGCTGGTGTCCATCAACACCAAAATTTTTTCTCTTTTGGGCATAGTTCTAATATAAACCTTGGGGCAAAATTAAAGATTTAAAAGGTACATGTACCCATGAATATAGGCAAAATTTAAAAGGATTCTAATCCGTTTTTTTTGAATGCCTTAAAGCTTCATTCCGTTTATGGTATCGTAGAGTAATTCTATTAATTCTTTTGAATGGGTTGGGAACGATGCGATTCGAATTTGTTTGCCTTTATACTCGCCATAGCCGTTACCAAGTACGAAACCTTTGGAAGAAAGTTCATCAATCCATTCTTGAGAAGAGGTCAATGTATTTGCGACTACTACCGTTTTTGATCTGAGTTTTTCATCTGTTACAAAGTGATTAAATGAAGGATGGTCGGTAATCATTTTTTGCAGCAGTAGCCCCTTGTAATTGCTTTCTCTTCTAATTACATCAATGCCCTTGTTGAGCATATCAGTAGTTACTTTCATCAATAGAAAGATGTTGAGGACATTAATGGTGTAGGTGGTCTGGAATTTACTTCCGTTTTTAAGCAGATTCGGTAATGTTTGATAAGTACCTATGGAAAGGCCACCAGCTTCTGTTTTTGAAGCCTTTTCAATACAACGGTTGTTCACAATCCATACGCCCAAACCAGCAGGAAGCCCAAAGCATTTTTGAACAGAGAAATAGGCGCTATCGATTTGCGTAAAATCAATGTCAATTACAGGAAAGGCTGAAACTCCATCTACCGCAATAATGGCTTCTGGGTGTGACTTCCTTACTTTATAGATTTCTTCTACGGGAAAAGTGACTCCAGTACTGGTTTCGTTCAGCGCAAAACTGATTAGCTCAGTGTCTTGAGGAATATTGTCTGGGTTTACTTCTGGAATAGCACCGAACTTGGATTCACTCTTGAAAGCTTGTTTTCCTAGACTTTTAGAGAATTCATAGAAACGGTTAGAAAAAGCACCATTGCAGAAGTGGTAAGATTTGTCCACCACCAAGTTCTGGATTTGTCGCTCCCAAATTTCTGTGGCTGAACTAAGAAAGAAGACATGGTAGTCTTCTGGAATGTTCATCAGGGTCTTTAGGTTTTCTACCGCATGTTGGTAATAGGCCGAAGCTTGCTTGCTTCTATGGTTCACCTCCATCACTTGGTCTCTAACCGCCTGTTTTAAGTGTTCTTCTACGGTGAAGTAAAGGGCAGAGGGCCCTGGAGTAAAGAAAATTTTTCTAGCCATTATGTTCTTCCTTTTTTAGCAATTCTAACTGTCGGTAATAGTGTTTACGTACGAACAGTAAATAAAATGCTAACGGCAGCAAAAGTATTAAGCCGCAGATGAAAAACATCGTATCGATGCCATAATATTCTGCAACATAACCTAAGGCGATTGAGCCTGCCCCAATCCCTAAGTCCACTGCCGAGAAGAAAGTAGCGTTTGCAGCTCCCCGTCTTTCAATAGGAACAATATTTAAAGCCATGGTTTGAACAGTAGGCATGATTAGTCCATTCCCCATTCCTACCAAAACCCCACACATCATAAATGGCCAGAAGCTGTCTGTGTATTTGAGCCAAATCAATCCAATAATGGTGACCACTAAACCCATTACAACAATGCCTGTAGGGCCTTTTCTATCCATGATTTTACCCACCAAGAGTCTAGAGGCTGCTACACCAATTGCCATAAAAATAAAGAATAGCGCACCTTGCTTCAAGCCTAATTCATCACTGTAAATTCGGATAAAGGAAATGATAGCGGCATAGGGGAAAGCGCCCATGAACATCACTGCTGCGATGCGGTTCACACGGCCATCGAACATTTTTTTAAGGCTTAGCTTCGTTTCTCCAGTCTTAATGTTCGGCACTTTAATGATTAAAGCCAGCACAAGCGATGCAAAACAGACGATAAAGGCAATATTGAAGAGGTTGGTGAAATTACCTTGCCCCATTATTTGATCTCCTGCATAAGGCGCAAAGGCAATTGAGAATGTCATTGCAAGCCCGAAATAACCAATTCCTTCACCTCTTTTACTTTCGGGAATAAGATCAGCCGCTATTGTGCTTCCGCTGGTTGTAATGGTTCCCCAAGTAAAGCCGTGGAATACGCGAAGTAATAAGAGAATGAAAAAGGTAGAGGAGAAGTGATATAGTGCAAATAGAACAGTAAAAATGGCCAAGGCCCAAAGATAGACTGATCGTCTTCCGTAAGCATCTAGTGCATAACCACAAAAAGGGCGGATGATTAAAGCCGACAAAGCATATACTCCAATAATGTAGCCTACTTGATTCTTATTCGCACCTAAAACATCAACAGCGTAAACGGGTAGGGTAGGCAGCAGGAAATAAAAAGCCGTTGCCATTAAGAAATAGGAGATGAAATGAAGGACGAAATCCCGAGTTAAAATCTTATCAGTCTGCAAAAGCTAAATCTCTTAATGGATAATTACCTAGTAGGCATTTGACAAAACAAAGAATAAATTATCACGAATGAAAACAGAAAGCTTCTCAAACGCATTTTTTATTGACCGTTAACGGTGAGACGCCAAATTAGAAGTTTAGGTAACAGCCACTAAAAATGTTTGTTTTAGTTTTTAGGGAACAAATGCCTTCGTAGCTTTGTATGTATATTTCCCAAGGGGCTCGGACAAATTTTTGAACTTTACAAGTTAAACTAAAATGCCGGGTGATTCTCGCACAAAACAAGGCCTCACCCAGTTTCGATTTATCGGAATTGGGCCTCGTTCGAAAGAGCAGGATAACAGTGGACTGTTGCGCGCAAAGGGATAGCCCAAATCCTGTCTATTAAGGAGGTTCAAAAACATCCGAGTTCTAAAGGGTTTATAAAAAGCTCCGATTTATCGGAGCTTTTTGCTTTTTATCGGAGCCGAGTTGTTGAGTTTGCTTGGCCCTAAAAAAGCAATAAGTGGCATGAAATTCATCATACCACTTATTCCTTTGACCTTGACCTTACTTATTACTAAGGCTAATTTTTACCTTCTGCTTTACCGTTAAGTACTCTGACTTTATCGTAAACCGACTGTGCTTCTGTAGAACTCGGTTGAACAAAATAAATACCTTCAGCGGAAGAGTTAATACTTGAAGTCAACTTCTTCACATCAATATCTTTCTTCAATTGGTCTAAGCTGATACTGCCTTTAGAGAATTGATCAATCTGGCTTTTATTGACAGAGATTCTAACAGACTTTGGGAGCATATTTTTTGTGAAAAAACTACTGAAGTTTAAGTTGAGAATGATCACTTCATCACTTTTTACGCTGCGTAAAGTACGTCCGTAGGTAATCAGGCTTTCTTTGGCCAATTCAATCAAATCATCGAAAGACTCTTCCACTTTGTTTAATTGCGCCTCTTCTTCTTTCTTTTTCTCTTCATCATCTTCTTTGACAACATCCACTTTTTGAGCACCGTAAAAGGCTAGTCTGGCAGTTGTGCCTCCAGTATTATAAGACAAACCAATGTTATACATTAATCCAAAGCCTTCAAAATAGGTCCAGCTTGTAGTACCTGTTTTTCTATAGGTACCGTCAAAAGTAGATTTAAAAAGGTCGTCTAAAATGCCTGCCATAATTTTAGTGTCAGACGACTCTTTGGTTTCGTCATCTATCACCTTGGTGGTTATCTTGCTTTTGGCAGCTTCATAAGAAAGCTTTCCACTCAATAGGTCTTTCAAGTCTTTAAACTGAATAGAACAAGAAATTCGCTTTGCATTTGACTCACCTCTACTATTTATGAAAACAATATTTTCACCTTGATTCGCCTTCCTGCTATTTTCACTAATGGGTGTATATTTGACGTTCAGCATGATTTGTTCATTGTCTTTTACTTCAGAAAGAATACTACCATAGTTCAATAAGAATTCTTGTGAGAGAATTTTAAATTCGTTCTCTTTCTCTTTGTTAGCTTGGTCTATATTGACTTCTTTTTTGTCGTCTGATTTAACATCAGAATTTATGTCTTCTGCAAAAAGGACTCTTCCAAAATGCCCATTATTATTAACATTAAAAATTACTCCTTTGCCAGGGATATGAATGCCTTTGGTATCTCTTGGGCCTGAGTAAATCCCACCATCAGAATCCCTAAACATATCACTCAATACGTTTTGAAGAATGATAATGTCGCGCTCCATTTTAGGGAGTTTAGATAAGTCTTGCTCTCCAGAAGGAAATCCACCAATGATGGTTGCTGTAGGTGTACTTACGAATTGCTGTGCATTTAATGAGCCGCCAAACATCATAAGAGATGCTAAAACGAGTCCTTTGATTGTTGTTTTCATTTTCATGATTTTGATATTTTGGTTGTTATTTTTTTTCAATTTTGATTCTGTCTGACAATTGACTTTCGTTGATTTCTCCTTTACTGAAAGCATCTATGTCGCTCATTTTCCAAACTGCTTCAAGCTTATATGTTCGCTTTCCCGATTTTGGAGAAGGAGGAAGTTCTTTTCCGTCTACTTTTATTTTGCTGTCTTCAATGTTAAACACAAACCTGAATTCTTCATTTGGTTTAAGGTGAGGTAGATAGGAGTGGAAATCCCTAATAAATTTCTTAGTAGCCTCTTCTAATCTTTTTTGTTGAAGGCTGATAATCTCATCGGTATAGAAGGTGTCGAGTACCTCGTAATCATTGTTACCGAACCTTGCCGATGCCGTATTGATATAAACATTTGCATTTGGTGCTTCAAATTGAATCTCAACGCCTTTGCCGTCTTTATAATCTCCTTCGCTTTCTCTTATATTATTCAGTAGCACTGCATCGTCATAATGTTTGAGGAAGTTTTCAAAAGTAACTCTGGTAATTTCCAAGTCTCTTTTGATTGGGCTCAAGCCATTTTGTTGCAGTTGAGCTTGTGCGTTTATGCTTACCACCAGACCAAGGAGGTAAATCAGATATTTTGAGTTTTTGACCATTTTACTTTTTGTTTGGGTTGTTTGCGGCAACGATGTCTACTTTTTCAGAAAGCGTCAATATTGCGTCTTGTAAATCCAATTGCTTGTTGATGGTGGCATCTTCAAGGTTGGTAAATGCGGCTTGAATGTTTCTTAGATCTTCGATGCGTTGGGTGTCCCAATTGTTTGAAAAGGCCACAACAATTTCTCTCAGCATGTCTCGATAATCGCCTCCGAGTTTATCATTCAGCGAAGCCATTTGATACATTAGATCATTTTTCTCTTGCTCAAATACCTTTTTGATTACTTCTTCTGAACTCATATTGGCCTGAAGAATTTGCAGTTCATGACCAATACTGTCCTGCACAGATTTTAAGCTGGTTTGCATATAATCGAGCATGAGCTGGCGATCACTATTGACGATATCTGCGACTTGTTGCTCGGTGAGTCCATTTTGAATATCACCAAAAGCCATTTGAAGGCCATCATCGGTATACTGAACCGAAAAGCCGGATGCCCAACCTGCTGTGATAATGAGTAGGATTGTGGCCGCTATGGCCACATATTTCCTCCAGTAGAGCCATTCGCTATTCGTTTGCGGCATCATAAAAGGAATAGACTCGGGTTCTTCATCATTCAAATCGGCCATCACCATTCTAGTGGCTTCGAGCGTTTGCAGTTCTTCTTTTACCTCAGGATGAGATTTTATATAATCATCGATCTGAGCTTTTTTCTCAGGACTGATCTCATCGTAGAGATAATCCATAAGATCTTCGTTTGTTGGTTTATAGCTCATAATGAATTGTTTCTTGGTTAATGTTCCATTGGGCCAGCAGCTTTTTTAAGGAGCCTAGTGCATAATACAAGCGAGATTTGACTGTGTTTTCCGAAATGTCCATTGCTTCGGCAATCTCTCTTATTTTCAATCCTTCATATTCTTTCATAATCACCACCAGTCGTTGCTCTTCTGGTAGTTCGGCCAATGCTTTTTTCAACACTTGTTTTAATTCCATACTGCCAAATTCCTTTTCTGGGTCGCTATTCCTGTCTGTCGATTCGGTGTTCTGAATAAAGTCTTGGTCGGTCTTCGACTGTACTTTCATAAAAGGGAAAACCCATTTCGCCTTTTGCCTTCGCGCTTCTTCATGACAGTAATTGGAAGCAATCCGGTAGAGCCAAGATTTAAATCTCTGCTCGTCTTGTAAGGATTTCAGGTTCTTGTTCATAGAAATGAAGGTTTTTTGAGTTACCTCCATCGCTTGATCATGGTCGCCAAAGTACTTTAGGGCGAAGTTGTAAATACGCTTATACCATTGCTTCACGAGTTGGTTCAGCGCAATGGCGTCCCCCTCTTTTGCAGCGGTAATCAAGAAGTTGGTTTGTGGCATCAGGTTGATTTCCTTCATTGGATTATCGTGTTCCCGAACTTATGATGAACTAAGCTTTTAAAAAGTTTGAAGGAAGTTAAAGAATCCTCATGAATTCAAAGCCACTGAGAGGGAAGACATGGCTTTAATGTGTTGAATTTCAATCTAAAACCATTTTTTCAGACGAAATATGAATCTCATTATTATGATCTAGGTCATGTTTTAAGGTGTTTAAAGTCACCACCAACCTTGATGCACATCAATCTAAGGGCGGTTTTAATCCCACACCTTTGTTCTGTTATTAAAACCTAGAAATATGAAGGTTAATACTACTATAAAATTCACAATAAGATTAATGCTCGTCACGCTCATGGCATTGTCATACAATGTTTTGAGCGCACAAGAACATTACAATTTGATCAAAGCCGATCAGCACTTTGTGGTGAAGGGTACTTCATCACTTCATGATTGGCATATGGAGGCCACTGACGGCCAAGGCGAATGTGTATTGACTCAAACAAATGGAGTCATGAACGTTCAGAAAGCCGAAGTTAAGTTCAAAGGAGAGGGCTTAGAGAGCGGTAAAAATGGGATGGATAAAAATGCCTATAAGGCCCTTAAAACAGATGAGTTTCCTTGGATTGAGTTTAAACTCTCAGCGTTTGAGGCAAAGCCAGAAGGTAAGGGGCTTGTTAAGGGAAACCTTACCATTGCCGGATTCACTAAGCAAGTCACTTTTGATGTAGAAACTGTTCAAGGAACAGGTACAATCACAGTATCAGGCACTACTGCCTTTAAACTAACA
Organism: uncultured Roseivirga sp.; assembly: GCA_963977345.1. GTDB lineage: Bacteria > Bacteroidota > Bacteroidia > Cytophagales > Cyclobacteriaceae > Roseivirga. Next base: position 14,960 of record CAXBPM010000011.1, on the reverse strand, counting down.
GATTTTAAAGTTGACCCCCCAACAGCATTGTTCGGGACAATTAAAACAGGTGACGATGTCACCGTAGAATTCAAACTAACATTCAAAAATCAAAAACAATAAAGCCATGAAAAATTTTAAGATTACATTTCTAGTGCTGTTTCTATTAAGCAGTGTAATGAGTTTTGCTCAGGTAGACTTACGCAATCCTTTGCAGTACAGTAGACAAGCAGGGAAAAAGGGAGTAAACGTATTCGAGACATCAAAAACCGACACCGTAATTTTTGATGGAATTAATGTAAGAGTAGGTGGTGACTTTGCACTTCAATTTCAAGGTTTAAGTCATGAGAACTCTATTATAGGAGATCCGCTTGTTGATTTGGGCTCGAATTTCAGCTTACCAACTGCCAACTTGAATCTTGATGTTCAACTAGCTGACGGTATGCGTTTGCACTTAAGAACTTATTTATCATCACGTAACCATACTGAATCTTATGTGAAAGGTGGTTATCTGCAATTTGATAAGCTAGACTTCATTAAAGATGGTTTTCTATCAGAATTGATGAATATAGCGACCATTCGAGTGGGTATGGACCAGATCAACTATGGCGATGCACAATTCAGAAGATCTGATAATGCCATGACCATTTACAATCCATTTGTGAGTAACTATATCATGGATGCATTTACAACTGAACCATTCTTTGAACTTACACTACAGCCTTCTGACTTTATTCTTGTTGCTGGTGTAACCAATGGTAGATTGAATCAAAGTCCAATTAAAGGTGATAACGGCTTTGTTTTCTATAGTAAACTGGGTTGGGACAAGCAAATGAATGATGATTTAAGACTTAGATTGACAGGTTCATTATACTCAAGCTCAGAAGAAAGCACTCGTGACTATATTTATGGAGGCGACAGAGCAGGAGGTAGATACTACAACACTTTGGCCACAGTGGCCAATGGTGGTTCAAACTTCGATCCTAGATTCAACCCTGGATTCGGTTCTCAAACAGCTATTCAATTCAACCCATTCATTAAGTTTAAAGGCTTAGAGTTCTTTGGAATAATGGAGTTTGTAAACAATGGTAATGATGCCGTAGGCGGAAGCTTTACTCAAGTTGGTTTAGAAGGACTCTATAGATTCGGAATGAAAGAGCAATGGTACTTTGGTGGTCGCTATAACAGCGTGAGTGGAGAAAAAAGTGACGTTGCCAGCACAAATGATATTAGCCGAATGAACGTTGGTGGTGGTTGGTTTATGACTAACAACGTTTTGGTGAAACTAGAATATGTTAATCAAGAATACTCTGGCGCTGGTTATACAGGAAGTCGATTCCAAGATGGTAAGTTTAATGGAGTTGTTTTAGAAGCCGCCATTAGCTTCTAAAACAACTTGTAATGATTGGGGCCCTGACAATTTTAAGACGTAATCTTTTTAACTGAATGCAGAAACTAATCATTATCCTAGCTTTAGGACTGTTTTCCTCAATAGCACTCACTGGGCAAGAATACCTGGTGGTGATGAGGAAGACAGTCCTCATTAAAGGCAAAACCTCTTTCGGGAGGTTTTCTTGCGCTTATCAAAATGAGCATGATCAAGATACTGTTAGCTTCTCAAAAACCCCCAATGCGGAATCGTTAATGGACTTGTCTATTCCAGTGGCCTCGTTTGATTGCGGAAATAGAATGTTGGATAGAGATTTCGGGAAAACATTAAAGTCGGATGAGTTCCCTCATATCGAAGTGAAGCTTGACGATTTTAAACGGATTGGTCAAAATTATTTCGGTGATATTTGGATCATGCTCACAGGTAAAGAAATGAAAATGGAGCATATCCCTTTTACCATCAATAAGGATGAAGCAGGAGAGTTCCTTTACTCTGAAATCACCATTTCTTTAGACTACTTCGATTTAAGCCCTCCAAATAAACTCTTCGGTTTAATCAAAGTTCAGGATGAACTGATTATTGAATTGAGTTTGAAGCTGTAGTTCATTACCTCCTTCCGCTCACCACTTTTCTTTCAGCCATATCATATTTTCGTCCTGCCCTAAGCACATGGAATTTTTGTTCCCCTTCGGCATTGGCTTCATATTTACCAGTAGTTTGATTCCAGTGGGTGCCATCGTAAATCATAATATAGCTTTGGCCAATTACCTCAAACTCATTTCCAGACACTAACATGGCAGTATCTTCATCGAGGGCCACTCCCAATAGTTTTGGGAATTTGGTTAAAATTTCAAACATATCGAACTGACGGTTTCTGGCCAAGGTGTGTTGGTCTATGGCGATGTTTGAGATAAAGCTTAAACCGACTTCATGGTCACCGATCATAATATTGCTGCTCTTGGTGTCTCCACGAGCCAAATACGAACCTTGAATGGTGGCACCAGCAGAACTGCCCGCAATTACTCCATCTCTCTTAAGTAGGTTAAAAAGTTTTTCGTGCACTTTGGTGTTGAGGTAAGAATCAGCCAAACGCCATTGACGACCCCCCAAGAAATAAACGCCACCTGCTTCGTCTATCACTTTAGAAAATGCTTCTGTGTTGGCTTCTTTAGGGTCTGTGGTATGAAGCACAGAGACTTTTGCTGCGCCATAGCCCTTCCATTGCTTTTCTAAGCTTTCTATTACTTCAGGAGTCACGTTGTTTCCACCTGCGGTTGGGATTACCACAATATGTGCTTTCCCTTCACCACCTGCCAATTCAATGATTTTGGCGTAAACGCTTGGGTCTTTTAATGCACCACCAGCAATAATCAAATGTCCATTTTTAGGGCCTTCTGTGGTTTGGCTAAACAGTGAAACGGTAAGGAGTGCGCAAAGGAGTGTTAGGGTCAGTTTTCTCATTTTTTCAGTATTTTTTCAACCTTCTTCTCAAACAATTCAACCCATTTGGTATACATTTTACCAGAAGGGTGGAGGTCATCGTGGGCCACAAGTTCTGGTTGCGACTTTGCCATTCTTGAAATTGGTGTAATGTTGAAATATGCTACTCCGTATTTCTTAGCAATGTTCTTAGATACCTTGTTGTAGGCGTCTAATTCCTTTTTTATCTGATCTTCTTTAGCTGCGCCAAATGGTGTTTTTCCGTAATCTGGAATCGATACTACAAATACATTTTCCTTTTTTCCTCCCGCGTACTTGATCGCGATTTGAAGTAGCTCCTCAAATTCAGGAGCGAAACTCTCTACCGATTTGCCTTGGTACTGGTTGTTAACTCCTATTAATAGAGACACCAAGTCATAGCTTTCTAAAAGCTCATTGTCGGCTTCAATGGCTGCTTTTAGATCATCAGTTCTCCAGCCTGTTTTGGCAATTATTTTTGGGTCTTTCATTGGAATCCCCTCATGTACCAAACGCGCAGCGAGTTGCATTGGCCATCTTTGAGATTCGGCCACGCTTTCACCAATGGTATAAGAATCACCGAGTGCTAAATATGTTTTTGATGGTTCTTGAGCGTCTGTTTTTTGAGCTGATGAAGTGTTCATGCTTGAAAAGGAAATGAAAATGAGTAACAATGCTAAAAGGGGGAGCCTTTGTTTCATAATATTTATTTTTTAATAAAATTAAGAAAACTAGCGACTACACCAACTCTCGTAAATCTACTGGGACTACTCTGGAAACTCCTTGCTCAATCATGGTGATGCCATAGATTACATCCGTGCTGAGCATGGTTCTTTTGTTGTGGGTTACGATAATGAACTGAGAGTCAGCCGAGAATTTTTTTATGATCTCATTGAATTTGTCAATGTTGGCATCATCCAAAGGCGCATCCACTTCATCGAAAATACAGAATGGGGCAGGTTTGAGTAGATAAATGGAGAACAATAGGGCGGTGGCCGTCAATGTTTTTTCGCCTCCAGAAAGCTGGTTAATGCTTAATGGACGTTTTCCTTTTGGTTTGGCCATGATCTCAATGGCTGATTCCAATGGATTGCTCGGGTCTACTAATTTCAGTTCACAATCATCTTCATCAGTAAACAATGATCTGAAAACTTTAACAAAGTTGTCCCTGATCTGACCAAAGGCTGAAAGGAAGGTTTCTTTGGCAACGGCATCAATTTCATCGATGGTTTGCATTAAAGAACCTTTGGCTTCTACTAAATCGTTTTTCTGAACCGTGATGAAATCATAGCGCTCTTTGATTTCTTCATAGGCTTCCATCGCCATAGGGTTGATTGGGCCAATGCGTTCAATTTTGTCTTTTACTTTTTGAACCAATGCTTTGAGTTCTTCAACAGGGGTGAGGTCTTCCTCTTCAACCTCTTCTTGTAGAAGCGCATTCAAATCTATGTTGAACTCTACTGATAGTCGCTCTTTTACCGCGCTCAGTTCCAATTTGGTTTCATTCAATTTAGATTGAAATTCCATTAAAATAGTGTCAGCCTGCTCACGCTTTTGACGCAGTTCGCGCAAGGTTTTGTCCGACACATCAATGTTGCCACGTTGGGCGTAATATTCCTTTTCCGATTCGTTTACGCCTTTTTCGATACTTTCTTTTTCATCATAAAGCCCAATGAGTTCATCATCGTTGCTTTCTGTGGTATCGATCAAGCGTTTGATTTCGGTTTCGTTTCTTTCTAATTCTAACTGGTTCTTTTCAATCCTAGATTTACTTCCGTCATAAGCCGTTTGCTTGTAATCAATTTCTTGCGTTACTGATTGAAGCTTGTTCTGCTTTTGGTGGAATAGGATGTTTATTTCGTTGTATTTCTGCGATTTTTCAGAAAGCAGTTCATTTTCCTTTTTGGCATTTACTTCCAGTTCGCCAATGCCTTGTTGCAACTCTAAATAGCTTCTTTCGGCCTCTTTTACTTCGGGCCTTAACTCAACTAAATCAGCAGAAATATTGTCGATGTTTTGGGTGATGTCTTCTCTACGGTTGGCATTGCTGTTCAACATTTGCCCAAGCTGTTCTTTTCTGGTTTTTACAGAAATGAATTCCTCATTGACCTGATTGTATTCCTTTTGAAGCGTATCAATCTCAGTTCTGTAACTGCTTGATTTCAAATGCGCCAGTTCCTTCTGCTTTTGATCGAGACTCTCTTTGACTCCCGCGATTTGAGTTTCAAGCTCTTTGATGGTCTTTTGAAGCTTCTCTAAATTCTTAGCGCGTCCAATTCTCTTGCCTTCAAAAAGGCCAACCGAGCCTCCCGAAATGCTGAACTTACGTTTGGTGTACTTGCCGTTTTCGGTAATGAACACAGCGTCTTCATCAATTGGAATTTCACCAGGGCCACCCGCTATTACAAATACATTTTCTAGAATAAAGCTGATCAAACGCTTGTAGCGAGGTTCGTATTCCACAATCTCTGTCGCTGGGACTGCATTTTGATAGAGTTTGGCTTGTGGAGCTTCATACCGGTCAAAGGCATCGAGAATGAAGAAGTTGGCTTTGCCTTTTGCAGCATCACTTAGAATATTTACGGCCTCAAAAGCTTGCCTTTCATTGTCTACAATGTAGTAGTTCATGTAAGGCTCCAAATAGTTTTCTATCGTAATGCGGTAACGGTCGTCACAGGTAAGAATATCGGAAAGGAGTGGGGCGTTTTTGCTCCAGCTGGCTTTCTTTTTTAAGAATTTAATGGCTTCCGGAAAACCTTCTAAGTTTTCAACCAAACTTTTGGTCAGGTTGTATTCGTTGCGTTGCGAATCGAGCTTACGGCTTAGTTTCGTTAATTTCTCACGAACAACATCAATGGTACCTTCTGTACTTTCAATTGAAGTACGTTGCTTTTCTTCTTGATTTTTCTTCGTCTCAAGGTCTTTTTTCTTCTGCTCAAGAATTACCCCGATTTCTTCCAGTTTAGAGTCAAAGGATTCAAGATTGGCAGATTGTTCAGAAGTGTCTGAAGTGGTTTTTTCTAGCTCTCTATTAAGGGTTTGGAGTTGGATCTCCTTGATTTCAATCTCCTTCTTAAGGTTATAGAGCGTTTCACGGGTCTCGTTAAAAGCTTTGCTTTTTTGATCGAAGCTGGCCTGGGCTTCTTGAGCCGTAGTACGTTGCGCTTCAAAAGCTGTTTTTAAACTTTCAATTTGAGTAGTTGCCGCTTTTAAATCCTTCTCTGCTATTTCTTTCTCGTTTTTTAAGCTTTCTAAACTGAAAGCCGCACGTTCATTACTTTTCTTATCCGACTCAAGTTGCTCACGTAGGTTATCACTTTTGTCTTGAAGAAAAGTGAGCCTTTCATTTTTGATTTTCCTATCGCTTTCAAACTGACGGATTTTATTCACGTGTTCGTTTAGCGTTCGTTGCCGTGTAGAAAGGAGTTTTTCTTTCACAATAAGGTCGGCTTTTCCTTTTTCAATGGCCGCCTCTTGCGTTGACATCATTTGATTGATCTCAACTTTCTTATCATTCAGTTGCTGAATTTCTTTCTCAAGAACTTTGAGCTTGTTGTTCTGTGTTTCAACCGTTTTACGAGTGAGTCTAACGCTTAAACTTTTATGCTCTTCTTTATACTCGTAGTATTTAATGGCTTGTTTGGCCTGCTTTTCTAATGATTTAAGATTTTTCTCGATCTCAAAAAGCAAGTCTTCCACACGATCTAAATCGTCATCAGTATCCTTTAGCTTTTTAAGTGTTTCCCTTTTTCTCTTCTTGAATTTCGAAATCCCGGCTGCTTCCTCGAAAAGGTCTCTTCTAGAGTTTTCCTTATCGTTCAAAAGGTCATCCACCATTTTAAGCTCGATAATGGCATAACTGTTCGATGCGATGCCAGTATCCATGAATAATTCATTGATGTCCTTCAGTCTACAGCTAACGCCATTGAGAAGGTATTCACTTTCGCCAGACCTGTAGTAGCGTCTGGTGATGGTGACTTCCGTGTATTCTGTTGGAAGGAGGTTCTTTGTGTTTTTAAAGCTTAATGAAACTTCGGCCAGCTGAGTGGGTTTTCTTTTCTTGGTTCCGTTGAAGATAATGTTCTCCATTTTTTCGGAACGCAGCATTCTGGTTTTTTGCTCACCCAACACCCAGCGGATGGCATCGACAACATTTGACTTGCCACAGCCGTTAGGGCCTACAATACCTGTGATGCCTTCATCAAAATTGATGACGATTCGATCACCAAAACTTTTAAAGCCCTTGATTTCTAATTTTGTAAGCTGCATTGAGTGGGGATTGCGAAAAATCGACCTTAGTAAGCAAAATTAGAATTAATTCTTAGATTTGCTAATAGCATGGAATTTGACACCAGTAACTTACTCTATATCGCATTTGCCATTCTTTACTTTGTTTTTACGGCAAGAAAGAAAGGACAGAAGAAAAACGAAGGTGAGCCATCTTCATCACCGGAGAGGAGAGGAGATACTGTTGGGCCTGTCCCAACCAATCAGCAACCTACTTTTGAAGATCTATTAGAGCAGTTTACCGGACAGCGAAAAGTAAAGGAAGCCGCTAAACCAGTTGTAGTAGAAGAATCAACCTCTAGCGTAATTGAGGAAATAAAGTCAAATCAAACTAGGAAGTCTATCTATAGTGAGGCAAACAAACTATACGGGGCTAAAAAACGCACAGAAACACCGAGCATAATATTTCATGAGCCTGAGGAAGAATTGGCTGAAGGAACGGATTATGCGGCACTCGTAAGTGATACTGATGGTGCTCGAAAAGCTTTTGTAATGAGCGAAATCTTTAACCGAAAGTATTAAGAAGCGGTAAAAGTTACAGGGATTTCAATTTTAGTAGGAATAGCAAACCCGCCTTTAACTCCTGGAGTCCACTTAGGCGATTTCTTGATAGCACTCAACACTTGTTCGTCAAAGTCTCTACCAATCCCATCAACAAGTCTAACGTCTCTTATCTCACCCGATTCATTCACCATAAAAGACACGGTTACCTTCCCTTCCAATTTACCAAAAACGATTTTTTCTGGGTACTTAATGTTTTCAAGTAAATATTCTTTCCAGTTGTTAAAGCCATTCGCAGGGGTTGGTTTTTGGTCCTTTTCATCAAAATTCATATATACATAAGCTGTTTCTGCTATGCTTACGGAATCCTTTTTCACATAGGCCTCACATGAGAAAATAAAGAAAAGGAGTGCTACTACAGGGATTGGGGAAAGTAGTTTAAGCCAGTTGACTCTCTTATGTGCAGTAATCATATCTACCCTTTTCAAGGTTTTGCTTTTGGCAAAGAAGCTTCCTTGAGGAATACCCATTTTCTGAAAAACAAGCTTTACAAGCAACTTAGTATATGCCACTTGTCCATTGGCTTTCACTGCTTTTCTATCAGCCTCGTATTCATGAATTTCTTCCAATAAACTTCTATAGAGATAGATGAAAGGATTGAACCAAAAAAGCACTTTTAGAACCTCCATAAGCATAATGTCATAGGAGTGCTTTTGTTTGATATGCACTTTTTCGTGATCAAGAATCTGCTTTTGCTCTTCTTTAGAAAGGTCTAAGCTATCGTCCCACATCAAGTACTTGAAGAATGCAAAGGTTGGCATTGAACCTTCGGTTTTCACCATAAAGTAGCCATCCTTAAATCGAGTGTTGTGCCGTTTATACCAGAGAAAATCCCTAAAAGATCTCATTTGGATGAATAATCTCAGCGCTAAAGCAATCAACCCAGCCATATATATAAATATAACAGCTTCCCACCATTGTATAAGTGGTTTCTCTGAATTGGCCATTACAGTTACAAAATAATAACCTTTAGGTTGAATAATAGGCTCTTTGGTGACTTCACTGCTTACTTCGTGCAAAGAGTTCAATACACTAGGTGTGTTTTCGGGATTATACCCCACGTTTAATAATGGAAATGAGAATGAGATAATGATGGCTGCCAATAAATAGAATCTATTGTATTGGAAGCTACTCTCTTTTCTCAAAACAAAATGATATAGCAAATAGAATACGGCTAAACATGTAGCGGTTTCTAATGCATATAGAAGCGCCTCATTTAGCGAATCTAACAATACTAAAGTGGGGTGTTTTGACATAACCTAACGTTTAGTCTTCTTTTAAATCATCTCCAACGTGTTTCGCTAACGACTCGAATTCTTTAATATCCATGTCGTTTTCTTGTGCGAAAAATGATACCAACTTTTGGAAAGAGCCTCCAAAGTAGCCTCCAATGAAATTCTTCAGGTAGAAATTACTGTAGCTTGTTTTGTCTACTAACGGAAAGTATTCATGAGTTTTCCCATAAGCCTTGTAGCCTACAAAACCCTTTTTTTCCAAAATTCTAATGATGGTTGATACTGTATTGTATGCAGGTTTTGGCTCTGACATCTTTGAAAGCACATCCTTTACGAAGCCTTTTTCAATCTGCCATAATATCTGCATCACCTGCTCTTCTGCTTTCGTTAATTCTTTCATATCTATAGATTAAAACACTCGTGTTATTCTAATATCAATAATAAAACTATTGCACTAGTTTTCCAACTAATGCAATAGTTTTTTGACTTCGATATGATATTTAATGAATTATTGAGTGAAGGCGTAAGCAATCAGATTGGCGCCCATTCTTAGTGCTTGAAGACGGACGGACTGAGGGTCATTATAGATGCGTTGGTCTTCCCAGCCATTGCCTAAGTCACTTTCGTAAGAGTAGTAGCATACCAAGCGGCCTTCGTACATTAGACCAAAGCCTTGGGGGGATTTGCCATCGTGTTCGTGTATTTTCGGAATGCCTTCTTCAAACTTGAATTTTTGGTTGTAGACTGGGTGATCATGAGGCAATTCAATAAATTCTAACTCGGGGAACACCTTTTTCATTTCTAAACGAATGAATTGGTCTAGCCCATAATTATCGTCAATGTGTAGAAAACCTCCAGCAGTGAGGTAGTTTCTCATGTTTTCAGCCTCTTGACTCGAAAATACCACATTACCATGACCGGTCATGTAGATATAGGAATACTCAAACAAACTAGGGTTGCCAATTTCTACTACAGCATCTTGAGTATCAATGTTCGTTTTAAGGTTTTCATTGCAGAAAGCAGCCAAGTTGGGTAACGCAGTTTTGTTTGCATACCAATCGCCTCCGCCATTGTATTTTAATTTGGCAATTTTCAGTTTGGCTTGTTGTGCGGAAGCCAAAGTGACTGCAAAAAGAAGGATAAATGGGAAAAGAATTCGGTTGGCTTTCATAAGTTGGGCTACGCTTATTTTCTTTAAGAGAACATATTAGGGAAAATTCCAAATGAAATAAAGAAAGCGGGTTATAATTGAACCAACTTTTATACAAGAACGCTATATTTTCAACGAAGTTTACTCAAAACAATGAAATGAGGTTTTCCAACATTGAAACAGTTGCAAATCAGTTGAAGGCTCGGCTTGGCTTGCCGTTGCCTGGAAGAGAGGCTCAGGTGAAAATGGCGCCAACACCGGTAGACGAGAACCGCTTTAGCGAAATGGTCAATAGACCGGCTAGGCCAGGGGGGGTGATGGTACTACTTTACCCTAAAAATGGAGAGCTGTATTTGCCATTGATGAAACGACCCGGATACAATGGCGCTCATGGTGGACAGGTTAGTTTTCCGGGAGGTAAAGCTGAACAACAGGATTTGAATTTAATTGAAACGGCCCTAAGAGAAACGGAAGAAGAAATAGGGGTGAAGACTACAGAAGTTTCGGTGTTGGGCCAACTGTCTGAACTGTTTATTATTGCGAGTAACTTTAAGGTTTTGCCTACGGTTGGGATTCTAGACCATGCGCCTCAGTTTATACCTGATCCTTATGAAGTAGAATCAATTTTAGAAGTACCCATTTCTCAATTTTACGATCTAGAGAAAAGAGGAGTGGAGGAAATGAGGTTTGGTAAGTATGTAATCCATTCGCCTTATTTCAATGTGGAAGGGCACTTGGTTTGGGGAGCAACAGCCATGATGCTTAGTGAGTTGCTGGCTGTTATTGATGATATGGGAAATGATTTCAAGAAGGCCTAGCAATAGAAGGTTAGTCTTCTTTTATGGTCTCTTTTTTTAAGTATAAAACCAACTTTTTCAGTAGCTCTTTCGGGTCGAAAGGTTTAGAGATGAACTCATCCAATACATTCCGCATGGGGTTTTCTTGCAGATCGTTTTTAGAAAATGCGGTCATCCCAATAATGTTTGTTTTCTTATTCAAGTCAGATTTTTCTCTAATCAACGCAGTACACTCAAAGCCATCCATTTCATCCATATGAATGTCCATTAGAATGAGGTCGAAAAACTCTTCGTTACTTTTCTGAAATGCTTTACTACCACTTGAGGCTTCATGGAACTCAGCATTCCACTTCTGAAATAACCTATTAAGCACCATACGGTTCATGTAGTTGTCGTCTACCACAAGTATTTTGGCCTGCTTTAGGTCAAAGATGGTGTCAGTTTTATTTGCAGCCAATAAATCGAAGGTTTCGGGAAGTTCAAATTCAATTACGAACTTGAATGAAGTGCCCTCGTCAAGTTTACTAGATACAGATACCTTGCTATTATGTAGCCCTAATAACTTTTGAGTGATGGATAAGCCTAGTCCAGTACCTCCATATTTTCTTGTGGTATCGCTACTGGCCTGTTCGTAGTCGTTGAAAATTTCATTGATCTTATCTTCGGGAATTCCAATACCGGTATCTGTTACTGTAAACTCTATACCCACTTTTTCGTCTTGAATCCCCAATAAGTCTGCACTTACCACAATACTGCCTTCTTCTGTGAATTTCAAGGCATTGCTCATCAGGTTATTGAAGATTTGAGTGAGTCGGGTAGGATCGCCTATAAGTCTGTTTGGGGTGTTTTCTGATAAATGAAAGTCTAAAGCTATATTCTTACTATGGGCTTTAAATTTGAAACTGTCCCGTATGTTTTTAAGCAGATCGATCAATGAGAAATCAATCATCTCTAGCTTTAATTTCCCAGCTTCAATTTTATTGTAATCAAGTATGTCATTAATTAAAGAACTGAGGCTCTCGGCAGAGAATTTTAAGGCATCAATGTATTCTTGGGTTTCTTCATTTTCATTATCAATATCCATTAAATGGCTTAAACTGATAATGGCGTTCAATGGTGTTCGAATTTCGTGGCTCATTACCGAAAGGAAGTCAGACTTAGATTTGGTAGCCCGTTCTGCTTCCATTCGTGCTTTTTTCAACTCAATATTCTGGACATTGATCTGATGCGTTCGTTCAGCTACTTTTTCTTTCAGTTCGGAGTTGGTCTTTTCTTGAAGCTTATCATTTTCAACCAACTGAATGATTAATGATTCTTGAGTGATCGCATGATTTTCAACCAGTTTTTTCATTTTATGACCTAGGCCTAAAGCGAAAAATATAATTTCTATACCCACCCCAAGTTGAACGTAAGGCACAATTTTGGCATCTAGGTTAAGAATATATTGGGCTGAAGCGAACAAGGCAATGGTCACTAAGAAAACCGAAGCAATCGCGAAAAAGCGTAACTCCAAACTATTCAGTCTTCTGAGTGATAGTATGAAAATCACAACGCTAGCAGAAATTCCTATGTTGAAGAGATTGTGAACAATAAGCCCGTTATATACATCTTTGGTAATGGTGATATAGATGGAGTTGACCACAAAGGCAGTCAACATAATGCCTATGAAAACTTTGAAGTAGTAATCCCACTTTGGGTAGTGCTCTTTGGTATTGAGGAAATGACGAGCAAAAGAAAAATAGAATACGGCAGATAGGTTGGGCAATAACCATAATAATGATAGCCGTTCTGGGTGTTCAGAAAAGATATAAGGGTCTAGAAAACCATGGAAGTAGAGAAAATAGACTGTATTTGTGATGGCATAGAGGGCATAAAACAGGAAGACGACTCTCTTTATATACAGGTAAAGCGAAATTCCCAGAATAGCTAAAATGACCAGTAGACCTGTGAAAATTCCTTCCAAAAGGGCTTTTTCTTCCGTTTGCTGACTCCATTTTTCAAGTTGAATTGTTCTGAATTCGAAGCGTGGTGGGTAGTTGTCTAATGATTTTGTTTTGATTAGAAGTGTAGCACTTTCGTCTTCTTTTAAATCCAGTTTAAATTGAGACTGAAAACCTTTCTTAATATCACGCTTACTAACAGGTACAAAATAACCAGTTTTGACTGAGTCTAAAACCCCGTCTTTTTCAATATAAATGGTAGAGTAGGCGTTGTCACCAGTGGAAACTACTAGGTTCTGATACTCCTCTGAATGGTTTGAGAGTACAAGTTTGACCCAATAGGTTTTATTTGTTTCAAATAAATCAATATCATTTAAACCGATATAGTAGCTCGCTCCGAAATCCTTAACCTGATCATAATTTAAAGTATTACTGTCATCGCGGAACACCATGACTTGAGAAGAGGGGATATACTGTGTTTCACTATTATATATCTTATGCTGATACCAATAGTCGGCAACACTATCATTGTTTGCCAGCAGTGATTGCCCACTAATAAGTAGAATTATAAGAATAGTAACCCTAGGCATAAAGTCTTGAACAAGGGGATTGGTTCGGTAAATCGGTATTCAAAAATGCTAATAATTTCCAGCTTTGTTAAATATCAATATGCTTAAAATTGAATAATATGGTAATAAGCGTATTACTGTATTCCAATGGGTTAATTGTGTTTTTGAATTACGAATACTTCAGAGCGTCTTTACTCCATGGCGCGGACTGATGAATGGCTTCAAGTACTTTTTCTGGGTCTTCAAAGGTATTCCATATGTCATTATGGATGGGTTTCATGAAATTTTCTTCTATAGAAAACTCTAACATTTTGATAAGGTGGTCATAATATCCAAAGGCATTTAATATAACAATCGGCTTGGTGAATATGCCTAACCTTTTTAGTGTCATGGCTTCTAATAGTTCTTCCATAGTGCCACAACCACCCGGTAGCGTAATCAGGGCATCTACGCCCACCATAAACTGCTTCTTTCGCTCGTGCATGTCGGCTGTAAAAATGAATTCGTTAACATCTTTATGATGGAACTCTACTTCTTTCATGAAGTGAGGCATAATTCCAACAATTCGGCCTTTTTCAGCAAGTATTGTATCGGCAAGTTTACCCATTAAACCTCGGCCACCACCGCCATATACAACGGTAATATTATTCTTTACTAGCACTCTGGCTAGCTTTTCAGTTGCCTCAAAATACTTTGGGTCAATGTTTTCGCTAGAGGCACAGTAGATGCAGACCTTTTTAATTTTTTGCATTCTGGGTGGTTTTATGTTTAAGCAAGTTGGAGAAGATAAATCATAACTCAAAAAAATATAAAATTGAAGAAGTATTTGAAGTGTGTAGCCCAGCTAATTCTGGAGGTGGTTATTAGAGTAATCAAGAAGTTTAAAGTAGGGACTTTGGTTTGTCTGAGAGAGAGGTTGATGTAATGAAATTGTTGGCAAAACGGTATACCAATGCTGAATTTTCAGGTGCACTTTTTGTGTCAAATAATACCGTGAAATATCATGTAAGATATGTCTTTATGAAGCTCGAAATAAAAAGTAGAGCTGAGGATCGAGATTAGATTCAAGCGCTTTTTGACTGAGTATGAAAATGCTATTTTTATTAAATGCAATAGCGCATACACATAACCTGAAATTATAAGGCTTTAGACAAGAACACCAATTAAGAACACCTGGAATTAACATGGTTTTCACCCTTGGATAATATGGAGGTTAACTAAAAAGAGTAATTTTTTTGTTGTTCAAATAGCTCATTAACCCGTTTAAATACATTTTTCAGTTAAACTACCCATTGTGGGTAGGCGGTTGATCCCTTTTTATTATTAGTTTACTCGTGCTTAGGTCTTTCTCCTTCACCTAACTAAGCATTTTTTATTCAACCAAAACAACCTTGTTATGATACCCTTTCAACCAAAGAGAGCTTCTGGGCATATCTCTAATCTGGTAGTGTCTTCTGCCATTGACAACCAATTTTTTAAAACCGTTTTGGGCATCATTTTCATGGTGCTTATGTCATTTCAATCTTACGGACAAGATGAAACTTGGAAGCTGCTTAAAGAAGAAAGCGGGATTAAGGTTTATTATCAGATTGTC